>JAIFKL010000345.1 GCA_020049595.1 Desulfobacteraceae bacterium | reverse complement strand
GCAGAACATCTATTCTGCGTAAAACCGTAAAGGGAAGAATGATGTCTCTGTATTTGCCTCTGACAAAAACATCGCGGAGGACATCATCGGCAATCCCCCAGATATAGCTTACGATCTGATTGTGTACGCTGTGATTCATTGATGCGCTTTCCTGATTTTGACTGTTAAATCTGACTGTTAAAATTGACTGCCGCAGACTGTGAACCGCTAAAACACGTGCGGCATATTTTTTGCATATATGCCGTATATCCGCTTTCAGATATCTGTCTGTGTATGTCTGTGTGCGTCTGCGGCAAAAAAAACAAAAGCGGATCAGTATATTTCCGAGTTTCGACAGGCTCAACAACCGCTACTCTCTGTTATGTCAGCGAAATTCCGAGTGTATCCGCAATCTGCTCCAATATCTTCAATGCTTTCTTAAAATCAAACCGGGCGATTTCCCTCTCCATTTCAATGTAAATATCTTCCACGCCGTAACCTTTCAGATAGGTTTTTGCCGATTCGATACGCGATTCCGCATCCAAATTGTTTTCCGAGAGCAGTTCGCCAAGCTCTCTGATCACCGGTCTGATTTCAGCCGGAGAGAAAACCGGCACGGCAGTCTCGGAACTGCCGCTCTCCTCAGATTCGGATATTTTAAATTCAGCTTCGTTTTCAATAAGTTTTACAGCTTCCAGCACCTGTGACAGCGCATCCTCCATATTGCAGAGCAGCGGTTCCAGCACCTCGGGACGATCCTGATTCGCGGCGAGCGCCGCCTCCAGCGATTCCGCAGCCGAATACAGTTCTGTTGCCGAAAGATTTCCTGCCGTTCCTTTCAGGGTATGAATGAACTGACGGGCGTTTTCGGTTTCTGACTCGGCAAGCGCATGTCTTATGCTGTCTGTGATTCCCGCATAATTCAGGCTGAAATTTTTCAGCAGCTTTACCAACAGCGTTTTTTTCCCCATGAGCCGCTCTGACAGGCTTTTAATGTTGATCGGAAATTTTGAATCAGATACATGAGACAGAACAGGCGCTTTGTTTTCTTTCATCTCAGGTACGAATCCTGTCCATTTCTCCAATGTTTTTAAAAGCTCTTCCGAATTTATCGGCTTGGAGATATAATCATTCATCTGCCCTTCAAGACATTTTTCCCTGTCCCCTTTCATGACGTGCGCGGTCATGGCGATTATGGGGACCGGGGGCAGGTTGCAGGTTGCAGGGGGCAGGTTGCAGGTTGCAGGGGACAGGTTATCTGTTACCTGCCTCCTGTCACCTGCTCCCTGTTTCTCCCATTCCCGAATGCGTCCTGCCGCCTCATATCCGTCCATTTCCGGCATCTGAATATCCATCAGCACGGCATTGTAGGGATTGCCCTCCAGAAAAGCCTGTTTCACCGCTTCAACCGCTTCTTTTCCGTTACAGGCTGTGTCCGCCTCCATACCGGCAGAACGGATGATTGCCATCGCAACTTCCCGGTTGATCTCGTTATCTTCTGCCACAAGAATCCTGACGGGGTGAGGGGCCAGAGGTTCGGGGTCAGCGGTTCGGGGTTCGGGGTTCGGGGTGTCACCTCTGACCCCTGACCCCTCACCCCTAACCGCTTCCTCTGCCCCCTCACCGCTGACCCCAAACGGAAGCCTGAAAGAAAAGATGCTTCCTTTTCCCGGCTCGCTTTGCACCCGAATTTCGCCTTTCATCAGGCTGACCAGATGCTTTGATATGGCAAGCCCCAGACCCGTACCGCCGTACTCACGGGTAATGGAACTGTCCGCCTGCGTAAACGCTGAAAACAGATAGCCAATATTTTCCTGCGAAATGCCGATGCCGGTATCTTTTACGGAAAAATCAAGCCATATCATATCGGAATCTTTATCTTTACCGTTTTCGGAGGCGCAACTGACGCTGACGGTAATCTCACCGGCGCGGGTGAATTTGACCGCGTTGCCGGTCAGATTGATCAGCACCTGTTTCACGCGCCGGGAATCGCCGATCAGGACTTTCGGAATATAACCTTCCCCGGAAATAAGCATCCGGACGCCCTTTCCGGCAGCCTGATCCAGAAACATATCTGCCAGTTCGTCAAGAATGTCCTGAAGCTTGAAATCTTTTTTCTCAATATCCAATTTTCCGGCTTCGATTTTGGAAAAATCAAGAATGTCGTTGAGGATACTGAGCAGCGAATACGCTGCTTTTTTCACTTTGGAAAGATAGTTGCGCTGTTTGGGACTCAGATCGCTCTTCAGCACCAAGTCGGTCAGACCGATGATCGCGTTCATGGGTGTGCGGATTTCATGGCTCATGTTGGCGAGAAACTCGCTTTTTGCCTGATTCGCGGCTTCCGCGGCTTTCCGTTGTTTTTCTGCCGTCTCTTTTTCCCTGCGGGTGGTAATATCAAGAACAGAACCTTCGCAGTAAAGCACATTGCCCCTGCTGTCATAAACGTCCCGGACAGACACAGACCCCCAGATCACAGCACCGTCTTTGCGCCGGAACCGCATTTCAAATCCGCTGACCCGTCCGGCGTTGCGAAGCATATCGCCGAGATGTTTCCGCTCCTGCAAAGAAGCACAGAGCTGTGTGTCAATGTCGCTGACATTTGCTATCAGTTCTTCCGGAGAATCATAGCCCGTAATTCTGGCCATGGAAGGATTGGCACTGAGAAAACGTCCCTCCGGCGAAGCCTGAAAAATGCCTTCCACCGCATTTTCATAAAGAGAATGATATTTTTTGTAAAGCCTTGCATTGTCAATGGATATTGCTGCCTGAGACGAGAGAAGCCGCAAAACCTCGGCCCGGTCCGGCGTGAAAACCCCCGCAGCCGTATTGTTTTCCAAATATAAAAGACCGATGATGTCTCCGCTGCGGATAATGGGAATGCAGAGAAGAGACAGGGGCTTTTTTTCCATGATATAGGCATCACGGGTGAAAATTCCCTGTCCCGAGGCATTGTTCAGCACCACGCTTTTACGGGTGCTGGCAACATAATTGACAATTGCCGGGGAGAGTTCTCCGAATTCATCCGCAGAGATACCGGGACCTCCTGCCCCGCTGAAAAACGCTTCGCGGGATTTGTCTGCGGAAATATAGGCTTCCACCGTCATCTCCCTGCCCATTTTCAAATCGGATTTCAGGATCAGAATGCCTTTTTCCGCGCCCGCGTTTTCCATTACAATATCCATCAGCTTCCTGAGCAGATTTTCCAGCACGATTTCGCCTGAAATCACCTGTCCGGCTTTCATGACCGCAGCCATGTCAAGAATGCCCGCGCCCGCGTATCTGCCGTCTTTGGCGACGTTTTCCTCGTCATCGCTCTGAAGGGGATCGGTCAGCAGATAGGGATATTTTTTTTCCAGATTTTCAGATTTCCGCGCCGCCTGCCAGAGCCGGTATCCGTAATGCGCCATCTTCATATAGAGTCTGGCAATTTCCTCATTGCCCCGCATCAGCCAGAATTTCGATGCCAGCTCGTTTGCAAGGCTCTCGTTGTGGACAAATTCATTTTCTCCGGCAGCCTCAATCGCTCTGTCATAAAGAATCACCGCGGCTTCAAAATCGCCGGAAATACGCGTGAGTTCTGCCTGAACCAGCAGATAGGGTGACAGAAAATTTTCCGGACAGTTTTCGGACCAGACAAACATCTGTTCCTGATTTGCCTTTATTTTTTCTGTAAACTGCTTTTTCTCCTCTTTGGAGACATCCGGATACAGCGCTGCCAGAATCAGAGAGGTGTAAAAATTGTGTTCCGCGGTCAGAACCGTTCCCGAAACAGAATGAAGATATTTTTCCGCCTCCGATATCATCCGGAACGCGGCGGCAGGCTTTCCGTAAAGATAAAAAACCTGGGATTTGCGAATAAAATAATTGCAGAGCGCGGCAAAGCTTTTGTGCGAATAACAGGCTTCTATATATTGCGCTTCGGTGTTTTCCCCGGTTTCAAAAGAAAATTTTTCCGATGTCAGACCCAGCAGGTTCAGCAGAATCAGACGGCAGCCCTCAAGAATGTCTGCTGCGGGCAGATTCTCTGTCTTCCGGCAGAAAGACAGAAAATTTTTTACTTCAGAAAGCATCAGTCCCAAATTTCTGCCCTGAAAAAAAGCATTGAGGGTTTTGCCGAATGCCAGAATATATCCCGAATATCTCAGATTGCCTGATTCCGAACCTGCCTGCCAACCCTCCGAGTTGAAAGTATCCGCCCGGCGGATATGCTTTACCCAGTGCGTCAGAAATGCGCCGAGAAAAAAACAGGCATTGCATTTGTAAAACAGATGGGAAAATTTTTCGCTCACTTTCAATCCCAGCAGACCTAAGCTGTATGCCTCTCCCCGGTCCGCCCCCGGCAGTCCCGGACGGTTCAGCACCGCGCCGTAAGCACTGAATACATGGGATTCCGGGACATGACCGTATCGAAGCGAAAGATTTGCCATCAGAGCAAGGGTCCATGTATGATATTCCGGCTGAAAAAACAGCGTTATCTCACTCAGATTCATCAAAATTTTCATTGCGGCTTTTTTTTCCGGCGCTGTCATTTCCGGCGCATCGCCGATGGAAAGAATGTCTCTGTTTCCCGTGTCTGAAAATATATGGCTCCGGGTTTCGGCAATGAGGGTTTCCGTTTCTGCCTGAAAATTTTCATGGGGAACAGGGATGCCCAGAAAACGCAGCGCGGTTTTCCCCACGGCAATCGCATCGCCGTATTCGGACCGCAGGGTGTGGATCGTCATCATCAGATGATATATTTCAGCCCGCTGCGCCGGAGCCGTGATCCGCCTGAGAATCTGTCCGATAAATACTTTTGCCTGATCCGCATTGCCGTTAAGATATTCCAGTTCTGCCCGTTCCCTGCAAATTTCAAAAGCCGTATCCCCGATATCTGTCCATAAACTTCCGATGAGGCTCATCCCGGCAGTCATGTATTGCAGCGCGGCTGTGTATGCGCCAAGGGATTTTGCTTTTTTTGCCGCTGTCAGATTCAGGCTCAGAAGCTTTGACCTTTCCCTTGAGCCTGTCATAAGACTGCTGCCTGCATTCAGATGGGACACGATTTCATAAAAATTCAAAGCGGTTCCCGAATTTAATTCCGATGCCGCCGTATTGGCTGCCAGTATCCTGCCGATTCTGAGATGAACCGCTTTTTTTTCCGATTCATCCGTCAGGGAATATGCGGCTTCCCGGAAACCCTCATGCTGAAAACAGAAAAGCCCCTCAGAGCCGCAGGCACCGGGAAGTGCGATGCGCCTGTCTTCCGGTGCGATAAATCCGCCCCGGATCATCTGCCTCAGATGTCTGAGTATTTCCTCCCCGGACAGTTCCAGAACAACCGAAAGGGTTTTTATATCAAAGACATTGCCCAGACACGCGGCGGCGCTGATCACCCGTCTTCCCGGGTCGGACATTTCAGACATTCCGTAATTCATGCCCTCATGCCGGCTTGGCACCCGCCCTGCGGCTGAAGTCTCAATTCCGAATTTCAAGCCTGCGGTTTTCAGAAAGTGTCTGATAAAAAGCGGATTGCCCCGCGCAGCATCAGATATTTTATCCGCCAGCGACTTTGCCGATTCTCTGTCCGAAAGAAATGTGTCGGCAATCAGGCGTTCAACATGTTCAGGCTCAAGGGGCCAAAGAAAAATGCGGCGGACACCGGGGAATTGAGAAGTGAGAAGTGAGAAGTGAGAATTGAGAGGGGTATCGGGTTCATCTGTCTGATATGCCGCAATCAGAAACAGCCAGCGGAGGCTTTCATCTGAAAACAGGCTTTGAATCAGGCGGATGCTGTCAGGGTCCGCCCATTGAAAATCATCCAGAAAAATCACCAGCGGATGTTCGGAACCGAGAAATACGGAGATAAACTTTTGAAAAAGCCTGTAAAAGCGATTCGGAGATTCAAGGGCGCAGCCGGCATCGGTCCCGAAGGGATGAGGCAAACCGGAAGAAGGGTTGCTGTCGCCCCGGCTGGAAACATGCCGTTGCAATTCACTCTGTATCCCGACTAATTGTTTTATTTCGGGAATTATTTCTGTCAGAATACGGATATCCCTGCCCGCAGCTTCCATAATTTTTTTCCCGTATTCCCGGGACCGGGGGCTGTCGGGCTTTATCTGCTGTATCAGGTTCTGAAAGGCTTCTGTAAGCGCAATGTAAGGGGTGTGCTGTCGGAACCGGTCAAATTTGCCGGAAATGAACCAGCCGTTTTGCAGGCTCACAGGCGCAGCCAACTGTTTTACGAAAGTGCTTTTGCCGATTCCCTGACAGCCTGACACCAGCATGATTTCACGGAGTCCCTGACATGCCCGGTCAAAAGCAGAGAAAAGCTCGCCGGTTTCCCGCTCTCTTCCGTAGAGCTTTTCAACAGGATTTACAGGATTAATTTCCGCTTCATTGTTTACAGGAACCAAGTGATCCTCCTACAGGATTATACAGGATTATACAGGATTATGCAGGATTATGCAGGATTACCCTGTAACTGAACAAATTTGATTTCCGTGCAGTCGCCGGGGCAGGCAGCGGCGATATAATACTAATTTTGAAAGCGAATCGGTATAAGCTCCGTAGGAGCGTCATATTTGTAGCATCCGTAGGAGCGTCATATTTGTAGCAGGACAGCAGCAGAATCGCTCCGAACTCCGCAGGAGTGAAATATATGATATGTCGCCCCTACAGGGCTTGTTCACGAGGCTGCAACCGAATGCTACAAATATGTCGCCTCTACGAGGCTTGTGAATTAAGCTCCGTAGGAGCGTCATATTTGTAGCATCCGTAGGAGCGTCATATTTGTAGCAGGACAGCAGCAGAATCGC
>JAIFKL010000043.1 GCA_020049595.1 Desulfobacteraceae bacterium | reverse complement strand
CTATTTCAATTCTGCAAATTATGAAGAACCGAGACTTGAAAGATGAACCACGAAAGCACGAAATTTATGAAAAACACGAAATTTGTGAAGCCGTGAAAACTTTCGTGGCTTTCGTGTTTTCGTGGCTCAGTTTTTCTATTTCAATTCTGCAAAATGCGGTTTTAAATTATTGAAAGTGCTTATCAGATGTTCGGGAATCACACGGACATCGGCAAAAACACAAAGCGCGTTTACGTCTCCGAACCATCTCGGAACAATATGAAAATGCAGATGTTCTTCCACACCCGCGCCTGCGACTTTCCCCAAATTCAATCCTACGTTGAAACCATCCGGTTTCATTACTTTTTTTACAATGGCTATGGATTTCTCAACCATCATCAGCAGGTCTCCCATTTCATCCCTGCCGAGCTGATCCAGACCGGAAATATGGCGGTTGGGCGACACCAGCAGATGCCCGTTATTATATGGATATTTGTTCATCACCACCATCGTGGTTTTTCCTTTGTAAAGCGTCAGATCATCCTGTTCTCCCAGCGCTTTGCAGAAGATGCAGCCTGCCTCTTTATCACCCAGAATATACTCAATACGCCACGGCGCCCACATTGTTTTCATGAACACACTCCTTGTTGTTCCCTGCTGTTGTCGGTGCTGAGGAAAATTTATGCAGGACAGGTTAGGAGACATAACCCTGCCATGCTGTAATCGCTCGGTTTTTTCAGACCGTAAAGCGGTTTTTCAAACCGCTTAAACCGCTTAAACCGCTTGTAAAGCGGTTTTACCGTAAAGCGGTTTTTCAAACCGCTTAAACCGCCTGAAAAGCGATTTTACCGTAAAGCGCCCCGGCTGAAAACACCCCGGCTAAAAATAGATAAACCGCTTAAACCGCCTGAAAATTTCAGGCTCAACATGCTTCGCTGATTCGGATTTCAAAGGACAGCGAGGCTGTTTTCAGTTGAAAATCAGCTTACTGTTTTTTTATCTGAAATTCAAGCTTTTTTTCTTTTTTTAAGCGGAATCATTTCCAAATCTCCCCACATTCCGATTTTATCATCTGCAATAACGACAATCCCGGTTACGCCGTTGATTTGTTTTCCGAAATCAATGGCTTTCTGAATATCGGCTTTGGATTTTACCTGATTTCCGATGGCAGTGGCAGCCGCATCCGCAAGCGCGCAGGAAAGCGACAGCACACAGACCGCATCGGCTTTTCCGAAACTTAACGAATGTCCCACGGTTCCCGAAGAGGTACACACGGCAAGCCCCTTGTCATCGGGCGGAAGCCGCAGTCCCACCCGCAGGCTTAACGGTGATTTTCCTGCAAAAATCGCAACAGTCGCCGGCGCATTTGTTTTTAAAAAAATATCGCCCCCGTTTTCCACGATGACCTCATCCATATACAGCAGCAGACCGCGCCCCACATATTCCGCAACCGCGCCGGCAACCGCCGCCATGGGACCCACACCGGCTTTTATTCCGGCATTTATCATGTCCTGTACAATCAGAGGGGCAGGATCATTGCGATACCAAGGGCTTAGAGTTTCAGCAAATTCGGGATAACGTGCAATATAGGATTCGATGTATCCCCGATGTTGCAGAATCAGTTCCCGTGTAAGGTTTTCAAGCTCTTTCGGCGCGTGGACAAACAGGTCGCTTTCTTTGACAACGACTCTGAATGCGGGGCGGTCTTCCCTTTCTACCAGATTTCGGTAAGTGCGCTCTTGATACATTCATTTCGCCTGTTCGTCCAACCATGCCTCAGCTTCCAGCATATTGTCAAACTGTTTCATTGTCATTCCTGACTGATGGGACATGCGTTTGGTTGACAGCCGCAGCATGGCGCTGGGAACGACTTCGGCTGTTTTTTTAAGCCCTGCCCTCACACATTCAGCCTGCGCTTTTGTATGCAGTTCCACAATCTCATCAGAAGGCACTTTCATGCTGACTATCGTTACAAGAATGGTAAAACCTTTTGAAGTCTGCTTCAAAGCTTTTCTCATATCTTCCATAAAATTCGGAACATCAGAAGCTTTCTTCCAGTAACCGGACATGGTGAGGTACATCCGATTCTTTTTTTCATCCATTTTGATGCTGTAAAATTCATTTTCCGCGATGGTTTTCATGTTGTTTAAATCCTTCTTGTCGTAATTATTCGGACGTAGAGCGGATTTTAAACCCGCTTTACTGCTAAAATTTCATTTTAGCACTCCGGAGGGCTTACGGATACGGAGTGCGTCATTTTATTAAAAACGGAGCGGAGCGACCCATTTTATAAGATAGGTCAGCATCATGCTAAAATTTCATTTCAGCACTCCGGAGGGCGCGCCCCTACATTTAATTTTCAACTATATCCGCCTGCATCTCCGGCGGACACTGCCGCAGAAAATAACGGTCTGTCATGCCGGCGATAAAATCTCTCACAATTTCCTCTCTGCAATGGCTTTCCGTATAAGCTTCGGACATGCCGTCCAAAAATCCGGTGAAAATGGGCGATGTGCGGTTTTCTTTCCGAATATCTTCTATATATTTTTCAAAAAGAAATGCAAAAAGTTTTTTGACAGTTTTTGAATGTTTTTTTACATTCGGATGCAGATAAATCCGTTCAAAATTAAAGGCTTTCAGACATTTCAAAGCCTCAGAAATTTCCGGGCTGAACGCGATATACGGATGCTCAACGCTGGCGGCGATAATGTCTGTGACCAAATGATAGACTATCGTTCCGTTTGTATTTCCAAGCAGTTCAGTGCTTTGTTCCGGCAAATCGGCGCGGGTGATAAGATTCATGCGGATAGCGTCTTCGATGTCTCTGCCGATATAACTCACGGTGTCTGCCATTCGCACCACGCAGCCTTCCATTGTCATGGGAATGAGGCGCGTTTGGGGATTTGCTTTTTTGACGGCAATTTCTTTTTCCAATGTCTCAAAAGTTTTGCTCCCGGCAGGCTCGATTTTTTTATCATGAACTTCGCCGTCATGACAGAGAATGCCGTCCAATGTCTGAAGACACAAATTCCAGCCTTTTCCTTTGCGCTCTAATTTTTCCAGAAATTGAACGCTCTGCACACTGTGATGAAAATATCCGATGCCGGCTTCTTTGCAGATTTCGGATAAAAAACTTTCGCCGTCATGTCCGAAAGGCGTATGCCCGATGTCGTGTCCCAGCGCGACGGCTTCGATCAAATCTTCGTTCAAACCCAGAAAACGCCCGATGCTTCGGGCAATTTTGGACACAAGCTGAACATGAAGAATTCTGTGAGTAATGTGATCGTTGCGGGAGAAAGAGAAAACCTGAGTTTTGTCAATATAGCGGGCATAAGCAAGAGAATGTAAAATCCGATCCGCATCCAAAGAAAAAGGCTGTCGGTAGCCCGTGTCCGCGGGTATCTCGTAATTCCGGCGGACCGCATGGCTGCTGAATGTTGCAAAAGCAGACAGCATTTCGTTTTCCCGCCGTTCCAAAGCTGTTCTTATGCTGTTCAAAACTGAGGTTTTCATCTGCAATATTTTGTTTCTCGCAAAGACGAATCTGTTTTTAGCCCGGGCCGCAAAGATTTTTTTATAAAACTTACCTTTGCGCCCCTTTGCGACTTTGCGAGAAATTTTTATCTTCGGTAACTGCTGTTTCTCACTTCTCACTCTATTTCAGTCGTTCCAAAATCTCTTTCTTTAAATCTTCACTGATTTTCGGAGTATTACTGTCCGGCTTCGGGGATTTGCCGGAATTGTTTCTCAGCCGCTCCAAAAGTTCCTCTTTTGTAACTTCACCGGGTAAAGATTCTTTCACAGGCGCGGGTTCGGCTCTTTCTGTTACCGGTACAGGCATCGCTTTGTTTCCCGGCACTGCTTTTTCCGCAGGCGGAGGCACAGCCGTTTTTACGGGTGCAGGCATAACATCCGCCGCTTTTTTCACAGGCGCAGGCACGGATTCTGCGGGTTTCTTTACCGGAACAGGCGCAGTCTGTTTTGCCGGAAGGCTTTCAGCCTGTTTTTTATCGGGACCGGAAACCTTCGGTTTATCTGATTTCAATATGAAAAACCACAGATAACTGCCCCCGGCAAGCGCAAGAAATAAAAAAGCGGTCAGAACCGTCTTTATGACCGAAAGCTTTTTTCTTTCCGCGTCTTTTCGCTCCTTTTCCTTGATCCTGCGTATCAGTTTATCGCATTTATAAAGATGAATTTCAACTGCTTTTTTCAAAAGAAGATTCCATTCGGTATCAATATTACCGGTCTGTTGGGCATCCCGCTTGTAGTCATCCCGTATCAGTGAAATATCATCCTTTATTTCTGCATCGTTATACAGTACAGAGCAGGAATACGCCCATTCCCGGTTGTTTTTTCTGACGCTGGTTTCGACGGTATATTTATCTTCCGCTGTTCCGAAAACATCCTGTATTAATTCCTCTTTATGAAGAAGATCAATCAGTTGTTCGCTTGAACGGGGATTTTCATCTGTTTTTTTCGGGACCTGACTTTCCTCATGACGCGCTTCTCCTGCGGAAATTTTTGTCTCATCCGAAAAAGGGTCCGGATCATATTTGCCTGTCATTTCGGCTCCTTTATTTTATGGTAGCGGTACAGAAGCAGGTGATTTGAAAATGTCATAAAGTAGAACGGGTTTCAAACCCGTTTTACTGAGCAGCAGGGTGGGCAGCAAGCTGCCCACCCTACTAGCAAAATAACGAAAACGGCAAGCAGCATAAAAAGCATGAGAATAAGAGCCGACTGAATCAGCAATGTAAGTCCGAGAGACATCAGCTTTCATCAGCAGGATTGCAACTGACGGTGTGACAAATAATATGATAAACAGATTAAGCAAATTGTATGCCCATGCCACGCCTCCGGCTTTTGGCTTTCGGACTCGTAATGATCCCGGCGGAAATAACATCACAAGTCCTTGTAAAGAAAATAATACTAAAATAACAATACCGATGAGATGATTATCAAATATATACATATTGGGTAGTTTTAAGTCTTTCGTGTTTCAGATTTTTGCCCGCTCTTTCGGCGGATTGAAATAGCCGTATTTCAAATTCGGGAACATATTGCGGATCAGCTTGAGAAGATTTGCCATTCCCATCTGTTTGCCGTGTTCGGCAACGCCGTCCATGACATTCCAATATCTCACCGGATCAAAATTCAGATTCCGCCACTGAATCATATTGACCGGGTGGGTTTTCAAAAATGCCAGCAACGCGTTTGATTCTTCGGGCGTGTCGGTAAATCCCGGGCAGTTCAGGTAGTTGACGGAAACAAATTTTCCTCTCTGAATCGCCATGTCAATTGATCGGATCACATCCGAAAAAGCATAGCCCCCGGGCCGAAAATAGGCGTCATAACATTCTTTCCGCACGCTGTTCATGCTGACGCGTATGCTGTCCAATCCCGCGTCAAAGAGTTTTTCAAGCAAATCGGGGCGGCTGGCGTTGGTGTTCATGTTCACGGTTCCCTCATCTGTCGCGGCGCGGATGCGGGCAATTGCAGGTTCAATCACCGCGGATGCCAGCAGCGGCTCTCCCTCGCAGCCCTGCCCGAAACTCACCACGCTCTGTTTTACGCTCAGGATATGCTCCAGCGCGACTTCCGAGATTTCTTCGGGCGAGGGCGTAAAGGTGATTCTGTCCTGCGTGTTCGGAATGCCGCTGTCTTTAGGCTGAAAGGAAATACAGCCCAGACAGTTTGCATTGCAGACGCGCGATGTCGGCAGCGGTGCCTCATATCTTCCCAGAAAAAAATTCTTTCCCGCGGGACAGCCGTAGGTCAGCGCGCATTTTTCAAGATGCTCTCTCAGACGGTTGGAGGGCATTTTTTTCCGCATTCGGGCAACGCCGGCAACAATTTTCTCATGCTTCATCAGGCGCAAATCCTGACGCTGCTCGCTGTCCACAAGGATGACGGCAGTTCTGAATTTGCCTTTATGCCATCCCACCGCGCCGTAGCAGAAAAGCGGCAGATATCCGGCGCTGTCATTTTCTTTATACGCGCTCAGGTAGGAAACCGCATATCCGGGCGAATTGAAAGCCGCAACCGGAAAAACAGGCTCTCCGGGCGAATACGGATTTTCGTCAAGTATTTCAAATTTCTTCCGCCCGATATGATACAGCAGCGGCCGTCTGTCAGGAAGGAACATGAGTTCTCCGCCGTAAGGCATGGCAAGGGTATTTTTGCTTGTCAGCGGAACAACCGCGGTTCCGGCTCTGCCGACAGCGGCATATTCTTCTAATTCAAATATTTCACCTTTAAGGTTTGCAACAAGGGCTGTTATCATTTTTTAAGTATTCTTAATTAATAGGATTTACGCAGTTAATTTTTTCATCGCCGCATCGCCTCCGAAACCTTTTCCATGCCCCCTTTCCTTGTGAGAAAAAGACGAAGATGTCGCAAGAGGTGAGATTCGGTCAATGAACTGCAAAGACCTAATTAAATAGGATTGACAAAATTGTCAATCTCAAAATTTAACTCTGATTAAAAAATTAAAAGATTCAGATAATTATTGCTGACCTCCGAAACAAATGTCTGAACCCTGATTCGCCTGATTAAAGGATTGACAGGATTTCTGTCAAACCTTTCGGATTTGTCGGATTTT
>JAIFKL010000297.1 GCA_020049595.1 Desulfobacteraceae bacterium | reverse complement strand
TCACGATAGCGTGATTTTCGGGCGTGTCGCTTACAAATTTGAAAACATAACATTTTGTCTGAAAAAATCTGCATGTCTGCACAACCGATGCGCCTTCCATATCTGCAAGCTGGGCATTCAAAACGATCTGTTTCCGTTCTTCCGCGCTGATTACCGGCTTATCCTGTGTTGCAAGTGTTGCCATCGGAAATCCTTCAAGCATATCCGGCTGATGCTCATGTGGAATGCCGGATCTCAGGCAGGGTCTGTCCGGCTCGATGATTTTGCTGATATGACAGACAGTTCCCATCGCATGACTGTCATCCAGCGCGCCGGCGGCGCCGAGATTAAAAACGCAGGAAAACGGTTTTCTCATCAGGAGATAAGCAGAGGCGGCCGCGGCATTGGCTTTGCCGATGCCTGAAATTATCAGCATGAATTTCTCATTTCCGTATATCTCAAATGGGTTCCGCTCATAAACCCGAAGTCCGAGTCTTTCGACAAAAGGCTGCGCCTCCAGCAGGGTTGCCATGAGCAGACCGATGACTACATGATTTTCCGGCATCGCAGCATTTCCTCAAGGGTTTCAACGGCTTTTCTGCCGGTTTCTCCCAGCGACATGCTGAAGTCATTCACATAGAGATTGATATGACTGTCAATCACCGTATCATCCATTTCCTGTGCATGAGATTTTATAAATGCTCTTGACGCGTCCTTGTTTTCAAAGGCATAAGCAACAGAATGTCTCAGGATTGACTCAATTTTCTCTTTGTGATCTCCGGCAATGTCGTTTCTTATGGCAATACATCCCAGCGGAATGGGAAGATGTGTTTCAGATTCCCACCACTCGCCCAAGTCAATGATTTTAATGCAGTTATATTCGGGATAAATAAACCGTCCCTCGTGGATAATCAGGCCTGCGTCAAACTCGCCGGACTGTACGCCCGGGAGAATTAAGTCAAAGCGGGTGGGAATGACGTTTTGAATTTCCGGTCGCCAGAGTTTCAGCAGCAGATGTGCGGTAGTATAAGTTCCGGGAATAGCGATGCGGGCTTGAGCAAAATCTTTCGGCGCGGATTTGGCGACGAGCAAAGGACCGCATTTGTATCCCAGCGCGGAACCCGCATCCAACAAGGTGTAGTGATCTTTGAGAAGCAGATACGCGTAAAAAGAGAGTTTCGTAACGGGAAAAGTCCGGGCAAACGCTTTCTGATTCAAATCTTCCACATCCGCGATATAAGCACTGAAGCGGAATGCGCCGGTATCAATGTGTCCGTGCAGCATGGCGTGAAAGATAAAGGTGTCATTGGGACAGGGCGAAAACGCAATTTTTATCTCATGTCTCTTGTCTTTCATTCAAAACTCCTTATCTCACGGTATTGAGAATCCCGCTGCACGGGGATTTTTCCCGTGTCACGGATCAGCGAGATCATGCCGTTCATGGTGATCTGCGTCTCGATTCCCGTTGCTTTTACGACCACTTCTTCCGTGAGAACGCCGCCCATGTCATTCGCGCCGGCAGTCAGAGCGATCTGAGCAAGCTTTGTTCCTTCGGTGAGCCAGCCGGCTTGAATAAAAGTGATGTTGTCGAGAAATATCCGCGCAATCGCGACGATCTTGAGATAATCCACGCCGGTCGCAGGCGGAATATGCTCCAACCGCGTCCGCGCCGGGGAAAATGACCAGGGAATAAAAGCTTTCAATATTCCTGTCTCGTCCTGAATATCTCGTATGACTTCAAGGTGGGCAATGCGCTCCGCAAGCGTTTCTCCCATGCCGTAAGTCATGGTGGCGGTGGATGTCATGCTGTGTCGGGAAAGGGACCGCATCACTTCACACCATTCTTCACGACTGCATTTTTTGGGGCTGACAGCGTTTCGTATTCTGTCAACCAGCAAATCTGACGCACCGGGAACAGAGTTCAGTCCCGCATCTTTTAAATTGCTCACAACATCATCAAGAGAAATACCGCTTTTTTTTGCGATATGAATCAGTTCCGCAGGTGAAAAGGAGTGAAGATAAATTTCCGGGAATCGCTCACGGACGGTTTTTATCATCGTGAGATAATTGTCAAGCCTGTGGCCCGGGTGCAGCCCGCCCTGAAGCATGACCTGTGTTCCGCCGCCAGCGATGAGTTCTTCTATCTTGCGGCAGATTTCATCTGATGTGAGTTCATAAGGCTCGACTCGCCCCGCGTGCGCGTGATACGCGCAGAAAGCGCATTGGGCTTCGCAGATATTGGTGTAGTTGATAATTCTGTCAATGACAAAGCCGACTTTTTCTTGGGGAAAAGCGAGTTTCCGGCGATGATCTGCCGCCATTCCCAGCTCGATAATATGCCATCCGAAAAGCGTCAACGCATCTTCAGCGTTGATGCGCTTTCCTTCGTGTATGTCTGATCTGAGTTTTTCGTGTGTATGTGTAAGTGAGTTATTCATGTCAGTAGTACCCTTAATGTAGAACGGGTTTAAAACCCGTTTAAAACCCGTTTTGCATCGGACGCAGAGCGTGGGAACGATATCCGTCAGTCAGCAGATTATTCCATAAAATTCAACGAGTTGACTTGTCTGAGAAACCCCAATTCTCCTGAAACAGAGAAGTAAAAGCGCAATGCGGCTTTCAAATCTGTTGTAAATTCATATTTCAGCAGGCGATAATAAGCTGAAATATCATAAACAATATTCGGATATTTTTCTCTTGCCTTTCGGATGAATGTCTCATGTTCTGTCTCAAGATATTGCAACGAATGACGGTATGAGTCAATCACAGCTTTCAATGTTTTTGAATGCTTTTTCATAGCCTGTTTCCGAACTGCAAACACCGCGAATACGACCGGAAAACCTGTTTTTCTGAACCATAAGTCTCCGAGATCATAAATATATGGAATGGCTTCGCTCATCTGTATCATTGCCTCGTTTCCGATGATGAGCGCGGCATCCATTTCTTGCAGCACCGGGCTGGGGTCTTTGTCCTCGTATTCCGGCTCAATATGGTAGTATTTTCTGAGCAGAGACTTTAAAAGCACGACAGAGGTTTGAGACGCACGGGAAAGCCCGATTTTCTTTTTGTCTAATTCTTCTATGGGAACTTTGCTGATAAGAATCACAGAACGCACGTAACCCACCGAAGCAAGACAGAAATCAGGCAGAATCATGACTTCATCCTGAATATCAGCGTAAGCCGCCGAGGAAATCGGACTCATATCCAATTCACCTTTCCGCATCATTTCATTCAACTCGCTGGGATATGCCGGGACAATCTCCACGCCCGGAATCGGCTTTTTCTCCGTCATTTCATAGTAAAAAGGATAGCAGTTCAAATAGTTGATATAACCGAGTTTCATTCAGTTTTTTCTCTTTAATGTAGAACGGGTTTGAAACCCGTTTTACTTTGTAAACCAATTTTATATCTGTTTTAAGCTCTGGTGGCATTTCAGCACTCCGGAGTGCTGTAGAACGGGTTTGAAACCCGTTTTACTTTGTAAACGGGAACGCGGAGCGTTGGAACGAGAAGCAGGTTTTACATCTGATAATTCGATGTGGTTTTTACCGGCTTCATTCCTGCATTTTCAATGAGATTTCTCAGATAGGATTCGCTTCCGTAATCGGCTGTTTTTGCGCCAGCGGCATGAACGACTTTTTCATAGTGATACGTGGAACCGATGTCGTCTGCTCCGAAACAGAGAAGCGCCTGAGCCATTTTTTCGCCGAGATACATCCACAGGGCTTTGATATGCGGTATATTATGCAGAAAAATCCGGCTTGCGGCATAAATCCGAATGTCTTCAAATCCGGTGGTCATGCGCCGCTTGGCGCGTATTTCCGTATTCGCGTCGTGATAAGGCAGCGGCACAAAGGCCTTGAATCCCTTTGTCTCATTCTGAAGCGAGCGGATTTGCGAAAGATGATCCGCAATATCAGCGGCTTTTTCTATATGATTATACAGCATGGTGGCGTTGGTCTTCATTCCCATTGAATGAGCAATCCGCATCACCTCAAGCCATCGTTTTCCCGATATTTTCTTCGGGGCAATGCGATTTCTGACCTCCGGCGCAAATATCTCCGCGCCGCCCCCGGGCAGCGCGCCGACTCCCGCCTCGATAAATCTCCGAAAGACTTCTTCCACAGAGATGTTGTTCAACTTTGCAAAGTAGTCGTACTCAGTGGCAGTAAATCCGACGATAAAAATATCCGGCTTGATCTGCCGGATTCGTGTGAGCATTGCCTCAAAATAGTCAATCTTCAGGCGGGGATTGAGTCCGCCGACAATATGAACTTCGTCTATGCCGAAAGCGACTGCATCTTTTACTTTTTTCTCGATTTCCTCAAGAGACAAGGTATATGCCTTTTCATCGGCTTCGTCACAGGAATAGGCACAGAGCGGGCATCGGAGTTCGCAGACATTGGTGTAGTTGAGGTTCATGTTCACACCGTAGAAGCTGTCTGTTTTGTGAAGTTTCTGTCTCACATTGTCGGCAATTGCCCCCAGTTCGAGAATCTGATTCGTGCGGAGCATGTCAACTGCCTCCGCTTCAGTCACAGGAATCTCTGCCGCAACTTTTTCGGCAATGCCGCGAAGTCTTTTGTCGTGAATGCTGTTTAATAAATTATCTGACATATTGTAGGTTCAATGTGATACTGTTGAAAGTCATAATTTAGGATTTTAACCGTAGGGGCAACCCCCTGTGGTTGCCCTTGTTGCGGCGTAATCACAGGGTAAGCACGGGGGCTTACCCCTACGGAAAATCACAGATTGTGACTGAAAGTTAAATCAAACATCCAGTTTCATATCTTTCTAACAAAAGAAAAGCGCAACGTCAATAAATTCTGTTTTTTCCGATGGAAAAAAAGCCCGACAGTAAAAATCCCCACGGGCAAATTTCAGACAAATCCTGCAAATCTTGCAAATCCTGTAAATCCTGCAAATCCTGATCCAAAATTATACTTGATTTATGCCGGAGATAGCGGTATAAAGAAGATTATATGTAAAAAATGAGTTATGCGCTTGCTGATGCTCTCAGAGAAAAAAACAAAATAAGGACTGATAATATGAAATACAAAATATTTCAATTGATTGTGATTGTTAATGTCATTCTGACGATATGCGTTTTTCCGGCAACTGCCAACCGGAAGCCGCTTATCAGCAGACAGCCTCCCCCTATCCTCCGCATCGGCATGGATGCAAAAGATGTGGAAACGCTGGACCCGCATTTTGCAAACGAAAACCGGGACCGTGTGATCGCGGAAATGATGTTCAACCGGCTGGTGCGTTACAAACCGGGCAGCGCAACTGCGCTTGAGCCTGATCTGGCGGAAAATATTCCGGAACCGGAAATTATTTACGGCAAACAGATTTGGACTTTTACGTTGCGGAAAGGCGTTCTGTTTCACCCCGGACCCTATACGGAATCTTATGAAATGACGGCAGATGATGTGGTTTTTTCACTGAATAAAACTTTCCGGCTCGTAAATTCTACTTACGGAGGCGACTACAGCGGTATGTCTGTGGAAAAAGCAGATGATTATTCGGTCAGGATTATTCTGGAAAAACCCATGTCTTCAATGCTTTTCATGCCCAGATTGGCGGCGTATTCGGGCGGTTTTATCGTCAGCAGGAAAGCATTTGAGATGACAGGCTACGAGCGGTTCAAATCATGGCCCGTGGGAACAGGTCCTTTTATGCCGGAAACTTATGACCCCGGAAAAAAAATCCGTCTGAAAGCCAATTTGCAGTATTTTCGGGACTGTCCCCTTCTTGAAGGCATTGATATTTTTTTTCTTCCTGACATCAAAGAACGGGAATCCGCTTTAAAAGCGGGATCGCTTGATATTATAGAAGGGCTGCCGGAAAGCGGCTGGATTGAAGACATGGAAAAGCAGACCGGCGTCACCGTTGATTTGCAGGGAATCGGCGAAGTTGTCATGCTTCATTTCAACACTGCCGCAAAACCCATAGACGACATACGGGTACGCAGGGCAATTGCCTATACGCTGGAGCGGAATGTTTTTCTCAAAGACTTCGGAACACGAGCGGTACAAAACATTTACTCGCCTGTGCCGGAGGGCTTTCTGACCGGAGGGTTGCCGCTTGAAAAGATTCAACTTTCAGGTCTGAATTATGCGCCCGACTCGGATAAAGCTTCTCAGTTAATGGCAGAAGCAGAATATGCCGGGGGTTTTGATTTGAAACTCGTGACTTCGGCGCAGCCTGGTTACCGCAAATATTATGAAAGCCTGCGGGATCAGCTCGCCCGGATCGGAATTAACTGCAAGCTGAATCCTGTCGCACATTCTTCAATGCACAAGCGGATTCGTGAGGGAGAAAATGCGCTGGTCATTTATATCGGCTGGCGGCCCGACGCTGATGCGGTGCTGACCCGCTTTTTTCACTCCGATGCGATGCGGAAAGGCGCGAGGCCGGACGCCAATTTTTCCTCCTACACAAAAGCAGACAAACTCATCGAAGCCGCCCGGCTGGAAGTCAGACCCGCCGAACAGCGTCGGCTCTGGGAATATGCCCAGATAAAAATTCTTGACCATCTTGCAGCCTATCCGATTCACTACATTCATCCGGTTCATGTCCGCAGAACCTGTGTTGACTACGGGCATGAAACA
>JAIFKL010000319.1 GCA_020049595.1 Desulfobacteraceae bacterium | reverse complement strand
AAAAACCCAAAACAAATTAGTAATTTGGAAATAAACGATTTAATCATAACTCATGGATTTGTTATAAAATCCTCTGTCTTTGAGAAGAGAACTTTTAACCGTAAACAAGATTCAGTCAGGTATCTTTTTCCTGCTTCTAAATGGAATGAGACAAAAAGAACTATTGATATCCCATCGAAAAAAAATTTTTATATCCCTTTTAGCGGTAATTTGGAAAAAGATAATAATATAACTATAGAAGATCATTCTAAATATCTTAACTGATACAATGAGAGGATAACATGGCTAAAGAAAAGAAAGAAACGGCTAATAAGGAGATACTTCTGAATGTAGCCGATAACGAAAAGCTATTAGGTGCATTTTCTGAATTATTGCAGGCAGTGCAAGAAAAATCAACTGCTTTGACAGATCATAAGGCTGACTATGGTGAAAGCTATATCAACGATATTAAAATGTTACATAAGAATTTTTTGAAGAAAGATAATTTTAAAGTCGGACAGATTGTTAAATGGAAGAAAGGATTAAAAAATAAAAGACTTCCCTTGGAAAATCAGCCCGTAATAGTGTTAGAACTGCTTGAACAGCCAGTTTTTGATTCTGAAACACGTAGCGGGAGCCCTTATTTTTTGGAGCCGCTGGATATTGTCTTAGGTATGATAGATTCAGATGGTGATTTTATCCGCTTTTATTATGATAGAAGACGGTTTGAGTCATATAAAAAATGAATATTCTAATCTGTAGTTGCAGCAAACTGGCGGGGCGCATCAGTAATGAAGCCTCGCCGAACCCCGCCTTTCGCTGAATTCTTTGTTATGCAGTCAATTATCTGTCATTTGAAAAAGCTTTTTAAAGATTAAAATGAAGGCGTTTCTTTTTAATAAAAAACCAAAATCTGTACAATCCAATACAAAATCCAACTATACTGATCCGCTTTCGGTTTTTTTGCCGCAGACGCACACAGATGTCTGTGTGCGTCTGTGTGCGTCCGCGGCAAAAAAAAACAAAACACTAATAAAAGAAATACTTCAGTCCTGTTGTATATGTTTTAATCTCAGCCAGCCATTTGCGCCTTTTTTCATTTGTCTGATTTTCCACATCGTAAAGCGCAAACCATTTCACTTTTTTCACACGTGGCGACGACGGTTGCGCCCTTGATGTGCGTCAGCATTCCTTTGGGGATAAATCCTATTTGTCCGTAAGCCCAGTCGTTCAGAAAAACCTTGTCAATAAAACCTTTCAAAATAGCCGGCATTCCGCCCCACCAGATCGGAAAAATAAAAAACAGGTAATCTGAGGCTGTTATGCGAGCCTGATATTCTCCGACTTTGGGATCAAGAAATTTTCCTTTTCGGTAAAGTGCGAGTTCTTCCTTTGTCAGTACCGGATTAAAACTTTCTTTATTCAAATCCAGAACATCAACTTCATTTTTTCCGCTTTTCAAGCCGGAAATCACCGTTTCCAGAACCGCATGATTGAAACTGCCTTCCCACGGATGTGCATAAATTATCAGAACTTTCATAATGTTATCTCCTTTAATCTCTGACTGCTGCTCTCTGACCCTAACGGATATTATAAAAAATACAAAATTTAATCAATAGACTTGCATATAAAAAAAAAATGTGTTAGAAAAGATACTGATCGGGGCGTGGCGCAGTCTGGCTAGCGCGTCTGTTTTGGGGACAGAAAGTCGGAGGTTCAAATCCTCTCGCCCCGACCAAAGAATAGACCTTATTCAGATTTGACAACTTTTAAAAAGTTGTCAAATCTCAGATCATCTTTGCGGTCTCTGCGTCTTTGCAAGAATCTCCCCCGATAACATCTGATTTACGGGCCGGAATGCCTGAATCAGAATTCAATTCATCCGGCTTTTCCGGCTGCAATCCGCAAAACCGCAATCACAAGCAATGCCTGACCAATCAGACATTATCGGAAATAAAAGTTCTTCGCAAGGTCCGCAAAGCAATACAGATTGATTTTTTTTCTGAAAAAGCTTTTCTTTGCGCCCTTGGCGTCTTTGCGAGAGACAAAAAAAACACAGGATTGACAAGATTTTAGGATTGAAAGGAGAGTCTTTTTATGCAATCTGTAACAACAGCGTATCTGAGCGAATTGCGGGACAAGGTGATCGCCAAAGGATATGCAAGCGGCACCAACTGCTACGTCAAAAACGCCTCAGGAGCGATGGTCTATGACGTGGAAGGGCGGGAATACATTGATTTTGCCGGGGGCATCGCCGTGATGAATGTCGGGCATTCCCACCCCAAAGTTGTGGCTGCCATCAAGGATCAGGCTGAAAAATTCACACACACCTGTTTTATGGTGCTGCCTTACGAGCCTGCGGTAAGGCTGGCGGAAAAGCTCTGCGCCGCAGTTCCCGGCAATTCGCCCAAAGCCGCTTTTTTTATCAACACCGGCGCGGAGGCGGTCGAAAACGCCGTGAAAATCGCCCGCTATTACACCAAAAGACCCGCGATCATCTCTTTCGAGAACGGATTTCACGGCAGAACCCTGCTCTGCATGACGCTTACGAGCAAAGTCAAGCCCTACAAATTCGGTTTCGGACCTTTTGCGCCGGAAGTTTATCACGCTCCTTACGCCTACTGCTACCGCTGTCCCTTCGGTCTGAAATATCCGGGCTGCGATACGGCATGTGCGGATTATCTCAGGGAATTTTTTATTACTACCATCGCCGCGGAATCCACAGCAGCGATTATCGCGGAGCCGGTTCAGGGCGAAGGCGGATTCATCACGCCCCCGCCGGAGTATTTTCCCAAGCTCAAAAAAATATGCGAGGAAAACGGCGTGCTGTTTATCGCAGACGAAGTTCAGACGGGCATCGGCAGAACCGGCAAAATGTTTGCGATGGAACACTGGAACATCGAGGCTGACCTGACAACGCTCGCCAAAAGTCTTGCCGCCGGTATGCCCCTGAGCGCGGTGGTCGGAAAGAAAGAGATCATGGATTCCGTTCATGCCGTCGGCATCGGAAGCACTTACGGGGCAAATCCGATCTGCTGCCGCGCCGCGCTGGCTGTCATGGAGATTTTTGAAACAGAAAATCTGCTTCGGACAGGCGTAAAATTGGGCGAAAAACTCAGAAAGCGTTTTAACGAATTTAAAGAGAAATTTGAAGTGATCGGGGATGTTCGGGGAATCGGACCTATGCTGGCGCTGGAATTGGTCAAAGACCGCGAGACAAAAAAACACGCGACCGATGAGGCAAAAGCGCTGGTCAAATTCTGTTATGAAAAAGGACTGATCCTTCTTGCCTGCGGCAGCCACAGCAATAACATCCGGGTACTGATGCCGCTGGTGATCACCGATGAGCAGTTGGAAAAAGGGCTTTCCATCATGGAGGAAGGCTTTGCCGCCCTTGAAAAATGACACGGAACTTCAGTTTTCCCCGGTTCCGACTTTTTTTACCGAAATTCGGCAGAATTTTGATTCTGCCTACAGTTATGTGATTTTTTGATAACCGCATTAATTTTGGCATGTAGGATACCGAATTAATGCGGTCAGACAGTAGTTAAAATTTAAAATTCTAAGGAGAACCTGAAATGAAACATTGTCTCATTGCTGTACTTATCTTCACGCTTTTTACGGCAAATCCGCTGCTTGCGGAAGAAGCCAGAGATTTCTTCAAAGTAGGCGTTATCACATCGCTTTCCGGCGATCTTGCCACCGGCGGAAACGTCACCAAGCGCGGTTATGATCTCTGGGCAAACACGCTGAACGCGCAGGGCGGCATTCAGATCAAAGACAAGAAATATACCGTAAAACTTTTCTACGCAGATGCACAGTCCGAGCCTTCTCAGGGCGCATCCGCAGCCGAGCGGTTAGCAACACAGGAAAAAGTGGATTTTGTTCTGGGTCCTTATTCTTCCGGCGTTACTCTGGCAGTCGCTCCGGTTCTGGAAAAATACAAAATTCCCATGATTACCGGCTCCGCAGAATCGCCTCTGATCTGGAAACAGAAATTCTTCTACACTTTCGGAACGGTTCCGCCGGTCAACTACACAGGCGCAACGCCTATTCAGACTCTTGCGAAAATGAATCCGGCACCCAAAACTGCGGTCATTCTCGGATCAAACGACGCCTTCTCCAAAGCCACCGCGGAAGCTTTCAAAGACGCGGCGGAAAAACTCGGAATCAAAGTTCTGAAATTCAATATCGTGCCTTCGGGTCAGGATTTGACGCCTTTTATGTCGGCTGTCAAAGTCTTGCAGCCTGATCTGGTTGCCTTCGGCGGACATGATGAGGAACTGATTAATCTGGTCAAATCGCTCCGTCAGATTAACTACACGCCCAAAGCCCTGCTCATGCACTACGGCGTGACCGAACCCGCGTTTATCGAATCACTCGGCAAAGATGCGGAACAGGTTTTCGGCGCATCCGTGTGGACGACTTCGGTTCACGCCAAAAGCGATATGCTCTGGCCCGACGCCGCTGCTTACGGAAAAGCGGCAGAAGAGGCATTCAAAGTTCCGGCGGACTATACACAGGCTGGCTCTTCGACAGCGGGACTTGCATTTCAGGCAGCGTTGCAGAAAATCGAAGCCGTGCCGCCCCTGTCCGAAGCAAACCGGGAAGCTTTGATCAAAGCTTTGGAAGAATTGGAAATTCAGACATTCTACGGAAAACTTAAATTTGCAAAAGAAGGCGAATACTACCACGCCAATGTCGGTATCACGCCTTTGACGATTCAGATTCAAAACGGCAAAGTCGTTATCGTAGGACCTGAAAAAGATGCGGAAGCCGCGGCGCAGTATCCCCTGAAACCTTGGGGACAGCGGTAGTCGTAAATGCAGTAGGGACACGCCGCCGGCGTGTCCCTACGATACGATATAATTCTCCCTCTCCCCTCCGGGGAGAGGGCCGGGGTGAGGGGCGCGGCGGCATTGTTTTCACCCTCACCCTGCCCTCTCCCTCAAGGGAGAGGGGATAAAAAACTTATCGGAGAGAAACTATGTTGCTTTTGCTACCGCAAGCCATTGTGGACGGCTTTCTGATCGGCGGCATCTACGTCACCATTGCCATCGGATTTTCTCTTGCTTACGGCGTCATGCACATCATTGACTTTGCCGTGGGCGAGTGGATCATGCTGGGCGCATTTCTGGGATTCTACCTCAACATTTGGACGCAATGGGACCCCTTTTTTCTTCTACCCTTTGTTTTTATTGTGTTTGCAGTCATCGGCTTTGTGTTTCAGCCGGTGATTCACCGCGTTCTCAGCGGCAAAAAAGGCAATCCGCTTCTCATGGGATTGGTCTTTACTTTCGGGCTGGGCTTGATGTTCAGAGGATTGGGGCTGACCGTATTCGGATTTTACAGCCATTCCATACCTTCCGCGCTGTCGGCAAATTCTTTTTTTCTGGAAAGCGGAAATTTTTTTGTAACGATTCCGGTCATTCGTTTTGCCGGGCTGGTTTATGCCCTGTCCATCACAATAATGCTTCATTATTTACTGAAAAAAAGCGATTTCGGTCTGGCGGTCCGCGCCCTTTCTCAGAACCGTGACGCTGCCGGACTCATGGGCGTGAATGCGAAACGCACCAGCTCTTATGTTTACGGAATTTACGTGGGTATCAGCGCAATGTCCGGCGTGCTGATCGGATGTATCTTTTCCATCAGCGCGCAGATGGGCGGCGACTATACGGTATTCTCCTTTTTTGTAGTCGTACTTGCCGGTATGGGCTATCTCAGCGGCGTCCCCTGGGCGGCATTTCTTCTGGGATTTGTTCAGTCTTTTTTCCTCATCTATTTCAATCCGAGCTATACGCTGCTGGCGGTTTTTGCCATTCTTTACGTGGTACTGTTAGTATCGCCCAAAGGCATGTTTGCGAAAGGAGTATGATTTTATGCGACATCGAAATATCCTGTGGTTTGCCTCGGTCCTTTCGATTCTGCTGATTTTGCCGCTGATAACAGACGACGCCTTTTTTCTCCGCATTATTACAGAAGCTTTCATGTGGATCGGTCTGGCAATGGCATGGGATGTGCTTGCCGGATACACCGGCTATCTGAATTTCGGACACGGCGTATTCTTCGGCATCGGCGCATACACAACCGCCATTCTCATGATGCGTTCCGAGTGGTCTTTCCCTTTTGCGCTGCCCGCAGCCGGGGTCGTTGCTGGTATAGTTGCACTATTTGCCGGACTTCCGACCCTGCGGCTGAAAGGCGCGTATTTTGCCATTGCAACATGGGCGTTGTCTCGTGCAGTACAGCAGGTTGCGCTGGTTTTGGAGATCACCGGCGGACCCGACGGAATGCGGCTGCCGCCCTTTCTGAATCCCAAGTTTTTCTACATGCTGATGCTCGGTATCGTTACCGCAACTTTTCTGCTCTTCTGGTTTCTCATGGAACGTGCCTCTTTCGGCTTGAAAGTCAGAGCCATTCGGGAAGATGAATCCGGCGCGATGGCGCTGGGACTCAATCCCACAAAAATCAAGATTCAGGCCTTTATTCTCTCAGCCGTACCCACCGGCATTCTCGGCGGCATGTATGCCTACTGGATTACCTTCATTGATCCGGCTTCGGTACTCGGCGATCTGGTAACGGATCAGGCAGTCGTCATGGCGGTTTTCGGCGGACTCGGTACGCTGTTCGGCCCTATAATCGGCGCGATTCTCATTTTTCTTTTTAAAACCTACTTCTGGGCATATCTTGCCGACTATCAGGTGCTTTATCTCATCATTCTCGGATTGCTCATCGCTCTGAGCGTTGTATTTATGCCCAACGGACTCTGGGGAACGCTGACCGGCTATATCGGCGCACGACAGGCTTTGCGGAAAGGTTTGGCGGTAAACCCGCAGGCGGAGAATGAGACGGAAAAAGGAGACAAAACCCATGAGTGATCCAATTTTGAGAATAGATTCGGTGACAAAAGCTTTCGGCGGACTTCATGCGGTTGACGATGTTTCTTTTGAAATTTATCCGGGGGAAATTATCGGGCTGATCGGACCCAACGGCGCGGGAAAGACAACCATGTTCAACATCGTGAGCGGATATTACGCGCCGACCCATGGCCGCATCTTTTTCAAAGGCGAGAACATCAGCGGCAAGCCGCCCTACAAACTTGCTGAGAGAGGCATCGGACGGACATTTCAGGTAGTCAAACCTTTTCCCGGACTCACCGTGCTGGAAAATGTGATTATAGCGTCTTTCTGCCGCTATCCCCAGCGGGAAAAGGCTACAGCGCACGCATGGAAAATTCTGGAACTCTCCGGGCTGGCAGACCGTGCAAATGTCTCAGCATCAAGTCTGACGCTCGCCGGACGCAAACGATTAGAAATAGGCAAAGCGCTGGCATTGGAGCCTGAATTGCTCCTGCTTGACGAGGTAGTTGCAGGACTCAATCCGACTGAAGCGGATCAGACCATCGAACTGATTCTGAAACTGAGGGATCAGGGCATAACGATTCTGATTGTGGAGCATATCATGCGAGTCATTATGAGCATCAGCGACCGGGTGGTAGTCTTAAATTTCGGGAGAAAAATTGCCGCTGGAAAACCGGAACAGGTGGCAAAAGACCCGCAGGTAGTTCAGGCGTATCTCGGCGGAGAAGCGTAGAGACGCACTGCCGTGCGTCTCTACCGGGTACGAATCAGAGGGAAGATATTATGAATGCTTTAGATGTTGAAAATATTTCGGTTTATTACGGAGATACCCGTGCGCTCTGGGATATTTCCTTTTCGGTGGAAAGCGGCAGACTCGTAGCACTGCTCGGCGCAAACGGCGCGGGCAAGA
>JAIFKL010000349.1 GCA_020049595.1 Desulfobacteraceae bacterium | reverse complement strand
CCGTGTTTCGCTTTGCGGTTTTTGCGGCTAAAAAATTAAAATCAAGCGCAAGAATCCGGCTGCATCCCAGCTTTGCCGCGGCAAGAGCAAGCAAACCGGTTCCGGTTCCCAGATCAAGCGCGGATGCAATTTCTTCCGCGCCGCATACCTGCTCCAGCATATTCAGACAGTTATGTGTTGTCGGATGCGTACCGGTCCCGAAAACAACGCCCGGGTCCAAAATAATTTCCGATTTCTGCCTGTCCTTGTCAGACAAGCCGTCCCCTTTCCACGGCGGCAGTATCAGGAAACTCCCGATGGTAAAGGGTTTCAGCCTTCCGCCCTGCCATTCCTCATAAGTCATCCGGAACTGATCTAAAAGCACCAGTTCCGGCGATGTGACGATGAGTTGCTGAACTTTATCTTCAGAAGGTTCGGAGAAAAAAAGAAAAGAAAAATCATCCTCCTGCCAGTTGCCGATAAAACTTTTGCCGAAAAGCTGATCCGACGCCCCGACTTTGCCCTGAATATAATATATATAAAGTTCATTGTAGGGGCAAGCCGGCGGCGTGCCCCTACTTTCCCGCGTCTGCTCCCTGTCACCTGTCCCCTGTAACCTGCTCCCTGACCTAATCATGTTTCGGCAACTGATCCAGATACCATTCCATGGGATTGAGCAGCTCAAAGCCCATGCTCTTGAGTTTTCTTTTGATATGCGCGACATTGTTGGTGAGAAGATAGGGAAAAACCGCCCGTTTTCCTTCATCCCAATAGCGGGCAACCAGAATACTTCCGAAAGAGATTTTCTCCTCAGTAATGGCGTCCACAATGCGTTTCATCTGCCCCTGCTTGTTTTCCACAAGAATACACAGCAGCATTCCGGGTTCTTCGATTCCCAAGACATTGACAAATGCCCGCAGGAGATCGCGCACGGAAATGATGCCTTTGAGTTTTCCGTCCTCATCCACCACCGGAAAAGCGCCCACACGGGTTCGATGAATCAGCATAATCGCATCCTGAAGCGTGTGCATGGGCGAAACTGTGGTCACATTTGTGGTCATGATGTCTTTCACTTTCAGCTCGGCAACCTTTTTCTTTTCTTCCTCAAGATTGCAGACATCCGCAAACACCGAAGGCATCGCACTCCGCACATCACGGTCCGTAACAACACCCAGCAGATTGTTTTCGCTGTCTATTACCGGAAGATGACGGATACTGTTTGCTGCCATCTTATCTCTTGCCTCAAAAACACTTGCTTCTTTACCGATGGTAATCACATTCTTCTGCATTGAGTTGGTGACAAACATTTATTTTCTCCTTAAATTTATTTAGAAGTTATGCAGTTGCTTCTCTCGTTCCACGCTCTGCGTGGAACGTAGAACGGGTTTGAAACCCGTTTTACATTCCATCTCCGGGCTGCATTCCCGCGCAGAGCGTGGGAACGAGATCAGGTGCGTAACTCATAATTATTTACCCATCAGGATTTCAACATGATTTTTTGCCAGTTCGGGAAGGCGCTGAAGACAATATCCGCCCTCCAGAAGCGAAATCAGTCTTCCGTCCGAGTATTTATCCGCCATTTCGACAACTCTTTCCATTATCCACGAATAGCCCTTGGTGGTGAGATTGATGCCGGACATATCATCATCCTCATGCGCGTCAAATCCGGTGGAAGTCAGAATGATCTCAGGGCGGAATACATCAAACGCTGGAAAAAGGTCTCTTTCCAACAGTTTATGATATTCTTTGTCCGACTGACCCGGCAATACCGGAGAATTCATCGTGAATCCCTCTCCTTCGCCTATTCCTTTTTCAAACTCTCTGCCTGTACCGGGAAAAGCAAATGAGGGGTGTTCATGGATGGAGTAGTAAAACACAGAAGGATCGGCTTCAAAAATATGCTGAGTGCCGTTGCCATGATGCACATCAAAATCAACAATCCCGACCCGTTTTATCCCATATTCGCTTTGCAGGTATCGGGCCGCGATTGCCACATTGTTGAAATAGCAGAAGCCCATTGCCTTTTCGACTTCCGCATGATGTCCCGGGGGCCTTACGGAACAGAAGGCATTGTCAATCTGACCTTCCATCATCATCCGTAGCGTGTCAAGGATTCCGCCCACAGCCAGCAGCGCCACTTCAAAGGACTCCCTGCACATCTGATTGTCCGCGGATTCAAACTCGGTTAATCCGTAAAGACATGCTTCTTCAAAGCGCATGATATATTTTACATGATGAACAGCCTCAACCCAACGCTGATCTGCCCGCTTTGCCTTTATCAGCGTGAGTTTGGGGAGGAGTTCGCCGTCCTCGATTCCTTTGTAAATCGCTTTGAGCCTGTCAGAACATTCCGGATGATAGGATGCTGTTCTGTGAAGCAAGTATCTGTCATCATGCAAAAAACCTGTCTTTCTCATAAACACCCCCTTCAGGGATTGAAGATTGGAAATTGAAAGAAGGTTAGGGGTTCGGGGTGAGAGGTCAGGGGCATCCCCCGAACCTCTGACCTCAAACCTCTCACCCCTTCCCTCATACTATTTTTTCAAAAATTTCAAATGCTGCTTTGACAGCTTTGTTATCCTCCGGTATCTCGATGGTCGGACGACCGTTAAAATCATAAGCATAAACAGCATCATCTTCCGGTATGCTCCCCAAAAACTCGGGTCCCGTACCTGCAATTCTGTGCAGATCAGCTTCGGTAAAGCCGTTTTTTGCCTGATTCACAATCAGACAGCTTCTGCTGACGCCGATTCTGAGTTCCTGAGCCAGATGATGAATCCGTTCCGCTGCCTGAATGCCCCGCCGGGAGGTGTCCGCGACAATCAGCAGCACATCCACATTGCGGGTGGTGAGACGGCTGATATGTTCCATTCCGGCTTCGTTATCCATGACAATATAGGGATAATTGCCGGTCAGGCGTTCCAGAAATCCCGCCAAAAGAGAATTTGCCGCACAGTAACAGCCTGATCCTTCAGGCTGCCCCATCACGATAAGGTCAAAATTATCCGACTCGATAATCGCCTCTTCAAGTCTCATGGATATGAAAACATCTTTGGTCATGCCGTTGGGAACGCTCCCTTTTTTCATATCCTCACGGGCATTTCCCAATGTATCTGAGACCTTGACGCCGAGAACTTCGTTCAAATTTGAATTGGAATCAGCATCCACAGCAAGTATTGGCTTTTTTCCCTTCATAATCATATACTTGATAAGCATACCCGCTACGGTGGTCTTTCCTGTACCTCCTTTTCCGGCTAATGCAATTGAAAAAGGCATATTCTGTTTGTTCCTTTCCGAAAATCTTTATTTTTTTGTGATGTATTTATTCAATATCCGGCACCGGGGGAGATTTGCGTTGACGCCGCCCGCGCAGACACCCCCCCTGCCCCCCTCAAGGGGGGATTTTGCCGAAATTCCCCCCTCGAGGGGGGTGTTTGGCGCGGGGAAATTTCTCCGGAGCGTTGACGCCGCCCGCGCAGACACCCCCCTCAAGGGGTGATTTTTTGGCTTAACTTAAATGCCATTGGCCCCTCCCCCTCGGAGAGGGTGAGGTGTGAAATTAAAAATTTATGAAATGTCCATTAATATTTAGGACAGTTAAACAAAACAGTCAAGCAACTTTTATCGGTACGGGAATTTTTTCGCCGCTCCTGATAAAAGGCTGTTAAATATTTTATGCTTTGTCACGGAATCTGCTCATTTCAATATCTTGTAAAGATTAAAAATTATTTAATCTTAACTTCCAGCGTATCGGGGGGACTGAAGGAGTTTTGTTTTCGTGCAGGCTCTGAAAATAAAAAAGCCTTCGGAAATTTTTCCCCGAAGGCTTTTCGGAAATCAGTTATGCCGCATGAAAGCGGTCGCTGAATCGGCGTGACATGCAAAAATAAAAAGTTTATGCGTGCTAAGTCAGTCGGTTTAACTGATTTCCCACAAATTTTATGAAGTTTAAATAAATCCGGCTTTTCAGAAAAATGAAATCGGTCCATACTGCGATATGAACAGACACGATTGCCCAGAATGCAATCTGATAGGACTTCTTTTGGGTTTTATGCCGATATATTCTTTGTGCAATCAAGCCGCCGGGCCAGCCTCCCAGCAACTCAACAAAATGGAGGGTGGATTCCGGTTTTCTCCACTTTCCGGATGATGCCGCCTTTTTATCCGATCTGTACAGGAACAGGCAGACGGCACTCATTACAAAATATATAACTGCTGCCAAATTATAGATGTCTTTTCTTGTCATTTCAAGCCGTTTATCTGTCCTGCTTTCTGCAAGAGGCTTTGGCTGAGTCATTTTGTTTTTACTGCGATGCTGTTGCTCTTCATGTATGACGAGTGTTTGTGAAGAATTTTGACCGCATCCGCTGTCTGTATAAGTGACAACCCCGTTTTTATCCACGCACTTATATATATCGGCGGCGGCGGCGGCGTCAGCGCAATAAATAGCAATAAAAACTATAAATAAGCTTTTCACGGCATCATCCTCTCCTTAGTATTCGGAATATATAGGATAGTTAAACAAAACAGTCAAGCAACTTTTATCGGTACGGGAATTTTTTCGCCGTCCATGACAGAAGGCTGTCAAATAGTTACGGAATATGCTCATTTCAATATATCGGAAAAATTGAAAACTGTTCAATCTTAAATCCCTGCCGTATTGGGATGATTGAAATAAAGATTTGACAACTTTTTAAAAGTTGTCAAATCTCAAATTGCGGATCACCGCTTTCTTCACCACTACCATTTCAGAAACAAGCTCGAACAGGCAAACCGCAAATCCTGAAAATCCTTTAATCCTGAAAATCCTGTCTTCACTTCCCGCCGAAAGCATCTTCGGAGATTTCAACTGCCGCGCCGTCATTGGCAAGAATCGCCGCGATTTTTCCCACCGTAACCGGCAGTATCGTATTGATAAAAAATTGTGCGCTTTTCACCTGTCCTTCATAAAAGGCGGTGTCGCCTTTTTTACTCTTGCCTTCAGCCAACTTCCGGGCGGCAACCGCGGCACGCCACAGCAGCATCCACGCCATCACTGCATCGCCGGTAACTTCCATAAAAGGATGAGCAAAAGCAAACGCGTTCAGCATTTTCTCGGAACCGGCTGTTTTTCCGATATGCAGGGCAACTTCTCCGAGTTTGCTCACGGTCTTTTCCGCGCCCGTCGCGAGACTTTCAAGCCCTGAGATATTCTTGGCGTCTTCAATTGTCTTGCCGATTTCTCCGAGAAGATTTTTAAACGCCTGTCCTTTGTTCAATCCCAATTTTCTGGCGAGCAAATCCATTGCCTGAATGCCGTTTGTGCCTTCGTAAATCATCGTGATCCGGCAATCCCTGAGCAATTGCTCCTGCGGATATTCCTTGATATATCCGTATCCGCCGTAAATCTGAACCCCGTGACTGCATATCTCAAAAGCCCTGTCCGAGACATAACCTTTGGCTACAGGAATGAGAACATCTATCATTCCCTGATATCGGGCTTTCACATCGGCATCATTGCTGATTCTGATGCAATCCTCGCAAAAGCCGACATAGTAAAGCAGGCTTCGCATTCCTTCCACATAACTCTTCATCAGCATGAGTTGGCGGCGCACATCAGGGTGCTGAATAATAGGAACGGAAGGCGCATCTTTGTCGCTTGAGACAAGAGCTTTTCCCTGAATCCTGGTTCTGGCGTAGTTTAAGGCATTCATGTAAGACGCGGACGCGCAGGAAAATCCCTGCATTCCCACCAGCAGACGGGCTTCGTTCATCATCACGAACATTGCCTGCATTCCTTTGTTTTCCTGCCCCAGCAGCGTTCCCCGGCATTTGCCTTTTCCGCCGAGGGTCAGGGAACAGGTCGCGTTCCCGTGAATGCCCATCTTTTCCTCAATGCCGGTGCAAACCGCATCGTTGAACTCGCCGAGGCTGCCGTCGTCATTCACCCATATTTTGGGAACGAGAAAGAGCGAAATGCCTCGCGTTCCCGGGGGCGCGCCTTCGATGCGAGCCAGCACCGGATGAATAATGTTTTCAACCAGATCGTTTTCCCCGCCCGAGATAAAAATCTTATTTCCGGTGATGCTGTAAGTGCCGTCTTCATTTCTGACAGCCGTGGTGGTCAGCGCGCCCACGTCCGAACCGGCTTCCGGCTCTGTGAGAAGCATGGTGCCGCCCCATTTGCCGGTGTACATGTTTTTCAGAAAAAGTTTTTTCTGTTTGTCTGTTCCGAATACTTCTACTAATCTTCCCGCGCCGTGACTCAGCGCCGGATACATCATGAAGGCACAGTTTGCGCCGTTAAAATAATTTCCGGCAGCCTGCGCCACTGAGGAAGGCATTCCCTGCCCGCCCCATTCTGCCGGGTCGCACATGGCAATCCATTCGCCTTCTCTGAATAACTCGTAAGCCTTGTGGAAAGACTCCGGGACCGCGACTTTTCCGTTTTCAAACCGGCATCCTTCTTCATCGCCCAGTTTCCATGTGGGAAAGATTTCTTTGATTGCGAGATTGCGCGCTTCGGACACAATCATGTCTATGGTTTTTCTGTTAAAATCGGCAAATCTCTCATGTTTGCTCAGTTCTTCGACCTGCAACTGCTCGTGAAGAACAAAATCAATGTCTCTTCTGTCTGCAATGACTTGCGCCATAATATTTGAAAACTCCTTGTTTGAAATTAGTAAACGACTCACTTGAATTTGACGCGACCGGGCAGCAACGTATTTCTCATCCCCAAACCCCGGCTTGGGAACGCAAATTAAGGCGGGCAAAAGCCTCCGCAAGCTTCGGGAATGACCCTCTGAACATAATTGTCAAAATCATTGATAGTAACAGATGGAAGAGCATAATCGCCGGTACCGAAGAGAAATATATCTAATCGTCCGGATAGATATTTTATTGATTTTGAGCCGACTATTGAGCATGAACAGACTTGCATCAAGA
>JAIFKL010000092.1 GCA_020049595.1 Desulfobacteraceae bacterium | reverse complement strand
GTCCGAACTGTGATCCGTCTGATTATTCTGATGAATCTGATTAAAATTCAGAGTATTCAGACAAATCAGACGAATCACAGTTCAGACAGCGGTATTCAGGGGCAACCACAGGGGGTTGCCCCTACACCGAACGCCGGCGCGTGAGAATGAGAAAAATCCTTATGCAACTTTGTTAAAAGCAGCGGGCGGATTGTCCTTTTTCATCTTGGCTGCCCGCATGGTGTGGCGTTTCTGTGCGGAAAGCACGGTTTTTCGCAGGCGGACGGATTTCGGCGTCACTTCCACCATTTCGTCTTCCCGGATAAAATGAATCGCCCGTTCAAGCGTCATGGGCTTTATCGGCGAGAGGATAACATTTTCGTCTTTGCCTGCCGCCCGCATATTGCTCAGTTTTTTCTCTTTGCAGGGATTGACATTCAAATCAACATCTTTGTTGTGTTCGCCCACGATCATGCCCTCATACACCGGATCATTGGGAATCACAAACAACTGTCCTCTCGGCTCAAGATTGAACAGCGCATAAGCCACGCCGACACCCTGACGGTCCGAAACCAAAGAGCCGGTAAAACGGGTGGGAAATTCTCCCCGGTGTTCTTCATATCCCGAAAAATAGGAATTTAAAATTCCCGTGCCTTTTGTGTCGGTGAGAAATTCATCCCGGTATCCGATAAGAGACCGGGACGGCACGGAAAATTCCACCCGTATTCTGCCCTTGCCGTTGTTGATCAGATTAACCATTTTGCCTTTGCGTATGGAAAGTTTTTCGGTGACAATGCCGAGAAAGAGTTCTTCGCAGTCAACAAAAAGATGTTCTATGGGTTCAAGCAGTTTGCCGTTTTCATGTTTGTAAATGACTTCGGGGCGCCCCACGCAGATTTCAAAGCCTTCCCGGCGCATGGTCTCGATGAGAATCGCCATCTGAAATTCGCCTCTGCCTTTGACTACAAAAATGTCTCTTTCCTCGGTTTCTTCAACTCGGATGGCGACATTTTTCAGAGTTTCTTTTATCAGCCGCTCCCGTATTTTAGCGGACTGCACAAATTTGCCCTCTTTTCCGCTGAACGGCGATGTGTTGGTGGTAAATTTCATAGAAACTGTGGGTTCGTCAACTCTGATGCGTTTCAGGGCTTTGGGAGAATCTTTCGTGCAGACCGTATCGCCGATGCGGATATTTTCTATGCCGGAAAGCACAACAATATCTCCTGGTTGTGCAAGTTCCACTTCCTGCAGATTTATCCCTGTATAGGTTTGAAGCCTTGAAACTTTCAGCGGAAAATGCTCTCCTTTTTCACCGAGGCATATCAGATTTTCATTGGATTTCATACTGCCGTTGAAAATTTTGCCGATGGCAAGCCTTCCGAGATAATCGGAATAGCTCAGATCGGAAACCAGCATTTGGAAAGGTTCTGACGGGTTGTATGCCGGCGCGGGAATTTCTTTGAGAATGGTGTCCATCAGCACATGAAGATTTTCTCCTTTTTCTTCAAGGCTTTTTTGGGCAACGCCGTCGCGCCCCACCGCATACAGCAGCGGAAATTCCAATTGATCTTCAGCCGCGTCAAGGTCTATGAAAAGGTCATATATTTCATTTAAAACTTCATCGGTCCGAGCGTCTTTCCGGTCAATTTTATTGATGACCACAATGATTTTGATGCCGGCTTCGAGTGTTTTTTTGAGTACAAAGCGCGTCTGGGGAAGGGGTCCCTCGGATGCGTCAACGAGCAGCAGCGCGCCGTCTGCCATGCTCAGGGCGCGTTCCACTTCGCCGCCGAAATCCGCATGTCCGGGTGTGTCAATAATGTTGATTTTCACACCGTTCCATAAGACGGAACAGTTTTTTGCCGCAATGGTGATGCCTCGTTCCCGCTCCAAATCCATGTTGTCCATGAGCCTTTCGTTGACCTGCTGGCCCGCTCTGAACATGCCGCTCTGCCTGAACATGGCGTCAACAAGCGTGGTTTTTCCGTGGTCAACATGGGCAATGATGGCGATATTTCTCAGATTTTCATTTCTCAAAATTTTTTCCATAAAAATTAATTCCTTATTATTATTAATAACCTGCAAAGTAGAACGGGTTTGTAACCCGTTTCGGACGCAAAGCGTCCGGTCTTCATCCCCACACAGAGCGTAGGAACGATAAAATTATAAAGAAGTATAGTCATTAACCAAGCATTTGTAAATATTTTATTGATTCTTCGGGGATTGCCGCCCCGGTTTCTGATTTCAGACTTGATATTTTCAAATTCCGGCTGTAATATAAATTTTATTCTTGCAAAGGCGCAACATACTTTTTCTCGTTTCCCACGCGGAGCATGGGTAGAACGGGTTTGAAACCCGTTTTACTGTTTGGACTCGGAGCGCGGGAACGAGAACGAAAAAGCATTAACACATTAATTTTATGACTGCATATTTTATCCGACGTTTGTTTCTGATTATCCCGACATTTTTCGGGATAACGATCATGGTATTTGCCATCACCCGTTTTGTGCCGGGCGGACCTATTGAGCGCATCATCGTTCAGGCGCAGCAGATGCAGAACACGGGCGGCACCCGCACCGGCTCCGAATCCCAGCGCCAGCCCCTTTCCGAAGAACAGATTGAGGAACTGAAAAAATATTACGGTTTTGACAAGCCGGTTGTTGTCAGTTATTTTCTCTGGCTCGGCAAAGTGCTGAAAGGCGATTTGGGCGTATCCACCCGATATTATGATCCGGTCTGGGATATGATTAAAGAACGGATGCCTATCTCACTGTATTTCGGGCTGATTTCAATCATACTCGTTTACGGCGTGTGTATTCCTCTCGGCATTGCAAAAGCGATAAAGCATAAAACCGCTTTCGACAATATCTCATCGGTAATCATATTTATCGGCTATGCGGTTCCCGGGTGGGTGGTGGGCGTGCTGCTGCTGACGCTTTTTGCCTCACATTGGGAATTTTTTCCTCTCGGCGGATTCGTGAGCGATGATTTTGAAGATTTCACTTTGCTTCAGAAAGCAGGAGATATTCTATGGCATACGGTTCTTCCGATTATTGCCTACATGATCGGCTCGTTTACGGTGATGACATTTCTGATGAAAAACACGCTCATGGACAATCTGGCGTCAGACTATGTGCGAACAGCGATTGCAAAAGGCTTGCCGTTCAGAAAAGCCGTGTTCCGGCACGCGCTCAGAAACAGCCTGATTCCCATTGCAACGCATTTCGGAAACAACATTTCCGTGATTCTGACCGGCTCATTTCTGATTGAAAAAGTTTTCAATATCAACGGTATGGGCTTGCTCGGATATGAGTCTGTGGTGGAGCGGGATTATCCGGTGGTGTTGGGGATATTGGTCATCTCCTCGCTGCTGCTGCTGGTCGGGAATATTCTCTCGGATATCTGCGTGGCGGCAGTTGATCCCAGAGTGCAGTTTAAGTGAAAAGTCGGAGAATTTTTTAACCACGAAAGCACGAAATTTATGAAAAACACGAAAAGTTTTTTCGTGCTTTTCGTCTTTTTCGTGCTTTCGTGGTTAAAAAATACACCGCAGGAAATCGGATGAAAAAAGAAAATTATTTACTTTTGGGCGTAACAGGCGGTATTGCCACCGGAAAAAGCACTGTGACCCGCATGTTGAAAGAAATGGGCGCGGCGGCCATTGACATGGATGTGATCGCAAGGCAGGTGGTGGAGCCGGGCAAGCCTGCCTTGCAGGATATTGTCGGATATTTCGGAAAAGAAGTGCTTCAGTCTGACGGCAGCTTGGACAGAAAAAAAGTCTCAAAAATTGTCTTTAACGACCCGGAAAAAAGAAAAAAGCTGGAAAGTTTCACACATCCCCGGATTTATGAAGAATTTTTCAGACAGGTCAATATGATTGTCGAAAACAACCCGAATGCCGTCATTCAGGCGGAAGTGCCGCTGCTGATCGAAATGAACTTGCAACATCTCTTTGACAAAATTATTCTTGTCTATGCGCCGAGAGAGGAGCAGATCAGACGCCTGACAAAAAGAGACAACATCAGCGAAGCAGAAGCGGTTCAGATACTTGCGGCGCAACTGCCCATCGCCGAAAAAGTAAAATACGCCGATTTTGTGATTGAAAATCAAGGTGATCCTGAACATACAGGAAAGCAGGTAGAAGAACTTTGGGAGAAGCTGAGAAAATTGAGAATTGAGAATTGAGAATTGGGGACGTAGAACGGCCCGGGCTAAAAACAGATAAACCCGTTTTACATAACGGCGGATGTAGAACGGGTTTGTCTGTTTTCAGCCGGGCGTTTTACTGTAAAGCAGCTGTAGAACGGCCCCGGCTGAAAACAGATAAACCCGTTTTACATTTTTGCTTCAAGGCATTTCATCCAAAACCATCCGATGCCGCTCCCCAAAAAATAATAGGGAAAATCAGACCAGACAAAAGTTGTTCCCAAGATTATTCTGCCGATAAAAAAGCTTCTCACAAATTCCAGAAAAGGCGGATGCCAGAGTTGCAGAAATTCCACTCCGCAGGTGCAGATAAAAACAAATACCGCTATTTTCAGAGGCTTGAGCCGCTTTGAAAAAAGAAAAATCACCAGACACCAGAAGATTTCATAAAATACGCCGCCCAGAGAATTGTTCACCCAATCGGCACCGGGTCCCGCATAAAACTTGCTGTAAAAGCCTGTCGGTACAATCACAGCAAGCGAAATTAAGGTATGAATCTGTTTTTTCATCGGATAATTTTTGATGCTTCTGCTTTGCGGTCTCTGCGAGAGACCTAAATTCTGCCTGCTTTCCGCACTTCGTCAATCGCGGAATCCGGAAGGCTTCGCTCCAGAAAGTTGAACGGATTCGTTTGAATATCATAATAATTGAGAATTGAGAATTGAAAATTGAGCAAGGTTGCCGAGCCTGCCGAAGCACTCAATTCGCTTTCATCCGCAGCCCGTATTTTTCCAGCAGCAGATATAATCCCGAACGCGATATTCCGGCGATTTCATAAGCTCTGCTTGCGCTTCCTTCTGATATTTCTATGAGATCATTCAAATAGTTCAACTCAGCAAGATTCCGAAATTCTTTGAGGCTCGGAAAGCGGGTCTTATCGGTTTCCGGGACGATATTCAGTCTCGCATCTTTATGAACCTGTTCCCTCTTTATGCCTTTTTTGCAGAAATGAATCCTGATATCCAAAGGCAGATGATGCGGATACAATACCGGCTCATTTACGGCATTGGCAATGGTTGTATGAAGCACGTTCACCAATTCCCGGATATTTCCGCTCCACTCATAGCGCATCAGAATATCCGTGAAATCCTTTGAAACCCCTTTTGTATTGATTCCGAATTCATCGCATATTTTATATATATAGTGGTTTGCCAGCAGTTTTATATCTTCAGCCCGTTCTCTCAGCGGCGGCAGATGAATATGGAATACATTCAGTCGGAAATACAGGTCTTTCCGAAAACTGCCCGCTTCAACCATCTGTTTCAGGTCTTTGTTGGTGGCTGAAATCAGTCTGAAATCACAGGGTATTTCCTTTTTTGCGCCCAAAGGACGGAACATTTTTTTCTGCAATACGTTCAGCAGAGATTTCTGTGCGGACAGATGAAGGTCTCCGACTTCATCCAGAAAAAGCGTTCCCTTGTCAGCCTGTTTTATCAATCCTTCCTGATCCCTGTCCGCCCCTGTAAAACTGCCTCTGATATGACCGAAGAGCAGACTCTCCGCCAGATTGGCAGGAATATTTGTGCAGTCAACCGTGACAAAATTCTGCTTTGCTCTCGGGCTGTTGATATGGGCAGTTCTCGCCATCAGCTCTTTTCCTGTTCCGGTTTCGCCGGTTATAAAAATACTGCCGCCGCTGACCGCAGCTTTTGCCACGGTTTCCAGACAGTCTCTCAGTTTAACATCATTGCCGATCACAAGTTCTCTGTTGAGGAATTTCTGCTCACGGAATCGGAGTTTCTTTTCCCTGTATTCCAGCGCCCTGCCCACAAGAAGTTTGATATTGCTGTAGGAAGGGGGTTTTTCAAGATAGTCCCATGCCCCGTTTTTAAGTGCTGCTTCTGCGCCGCGGGCATCTCCGCTGCCTGTGATAATAATGACTTCAGGCGATGAGGCGGCTTTTTTGAAATGATTTATTCCCTCAAGACCGCTGGTATCAGGCAGAATCACATCCAGAAAAACAATATCATAATCGTTTTTGCGTGCCATGTTCAGCCCTTCATAAAGATTTTCGGCGATTTGGCATTGATGCCCTATCCCCTCAATATAGAAAGAAAAAGGCTCGCAGAACATACGGTCGTCATCAACAATCAATATCTTAGCCATAAGCCTACACCCTTTAACTATACAGGATTATACAGGATTGTACAGGATAAAAAGTTTCACCTCTGATTTGTTTTATGTTCATTTTCATGGAAATGTTTTTCTTCCGTCCATTTTTATAGACAGAATTATATAACAGGTTTGAATCTGATACAATTATTAAATTTTAAATTTAAAATTGCAGGCTGTCTGTCACCTGTCACCTGCAAATCTTTTCCATTTTTTTAGACATTCTCCCTAAAAAAATGACCGCCGCACGGATCACAAAAAGAATCTGTAAATTAACATATTAAAATTTAATATAATTCAGTGAACGGCACGTTTTTTGCTTGTATATTAGACATTTTCGGAAATAATCAGCAAATCTCCCGCAAAGACCGCAAAGAGGGCAAAGCAGAAGAAAATTGC
>JAIFKL010000358.1 GCA_020049595.1 Desulfobacteraceae bacterium | reverse complement strand
GCATCGTAAAAACGAACCGCAAAGAGCGCAAAGTTCCCCGCAAAGTTCCGCAAAGGTTTAAAACATATCTTTGCGGAACTCTGCGGTTTCCTTTGCGAAACTTTGCGGTTAAAAATGCGTTCTTTGCGGTTAAAAAAAAAGCAGGATTCAACTGCGTAACTCCTACATCTGTGAATTAAAATAAAATGCCCCAAACATTTTTTTTCATTCGTGATTTTCATTCGTGATCTCATTCGTGTCCATTCGTGGTTAATTTTGGGAGAGACAGAAAAACGGTGAAAAAACATCAGAAAAAAACAAAGAAACCTAAGATAAATCTCTCGCTGATCGCAGGCTTGGTCATCGCTTTGCTGCTCATCGGCACCGGACTGTATTACGGCATTTTTTATGAAAAATACGGCGGCTATTACGGCGCAGGACTCGGGCTGTGTTTTATGTCGTTAGTCATATTCATCGGCTTTTTTCGCAATAAAAACTGAAACATGAAAGAAACGAAATCCACGAAACTTTCATCTTTCCATACCCGGATCAAATTCATGAAGGATTTTAAAAAAAAACACATCCTGATCGTTGATGACAATCCCTTTAGTCGGACACTCCTGAAATCTCTGATTGAATCAGAAGGCTTTTCCGTTACCGAAGCGCGAAACGGGAAAGAAGCCATTGAATGTCTCACTGACTCGGCGTTTCAACTCATTTTTACGGACCTGCTCATGCCCGGCATGGACGGCTTTGAAACCATTCGGCGAATCCGGCAGATGCAGGTGACAACCCCCATTATCATTTCATCTTCCATGAGTTCCCGTGAGGACCGTCAGCGATGTTTTGAAGCCGGCGGAAATGATTTCCTGCCCAAGCCTGTTGATATTGTAAAAGTAAAATCCTTAATTAAAAAATACGAATCAGAACTGTCCGAGTCTGCAAGATTTCTCCCCGCGGTCGAAATGACAGGGAAATCAGCCGAAACAGCAAGGAAAGCGGAATTTTCGGAATATCACATTCTCTTTGTCGAAGAAGATGACGAGAAATCAGGACAATACATCCATTTCCTCCAAAACGCCGGTTTCCCGGCGACGCGGGTTTCCAACGGGGAACAGGCATGGGAGTTGTTTTCAGAGCATCGTTACAGATTTCGGATCATTATCAGCAATATTTTTACTTCGGGAATTGACGGACTCGGCATTCTTGCCAGAATCAAAAGAGATTATCCCGATGTTTTGGTCTTTATTTATGCTCAGGAACGTGACCCGGACACATTTCAGCTTGCAGTTCAGTTAGGCGCGGACGGCGTTCTCACCCAAGCGGAATTTGAAAAAACAATTCTTGAGCTGATTGAAGCTGCCATTTACCGGATCACTCAGAAAGGCTCCCGGATACAGACGGCTTCGACGGCGATTCAGGTACGCAAGGCACAGCAGGAGATGATCCGATACGGATGCCCCGAACCCTGCGACTGCATTGACATTGCCTATTCGCCGTTGACGGACGCGGGCGGCGATTTTGCCTGCTGCCGGCGTTTCAATCTTTCCGGCAGATGCGGCATTCTCCTCGGAGATGTCGCAGGGCATAACGTGACGAGTTCATATATCAGTGCGGTCTCGCTGGGCATTCTGACCTCAAACTGGGACAAAAATCAGAATCCTTTAAAATTGCTTAAAATCATCAATGCCGAACTCAACAAAACCCATTATGACCGGTATCATCTTTGTGCGACCTCGCTGCTGTGGGACCGGCGCCGGCAAAATATAAAAATTGCAACCGCAGGGATGCCCGGCGCACTGCTGGTGAACCGGGTAGAGACGCACGGCTGTGCGTCTCTGCAACCGGATTTTTCCGATCTGAAAGGCGGCGGAATGTGTCTGGGCTTATTAAAAGAAGATCACCTTTTCGAGAGTCAGGAAATCAAATTGGAAAATGACACATATCTTTTTCTCTATTCCGACGGCATCTGTAGAAAACATATTGCGGAAGAACTGTCTCAGGGCAATACTGATCTGAGAAAAGGCATTCGGGGTGTATGCCGGGAAGTCTTGGATCGGATACTGGAAAAGCACGGACAGGATGACGATATGATCCTCATTGCTTTAAAACCGCCGGTTTCCCGTTTTTTCACTGTTCCGCGCCGTGACCGGGAAAATGCAGAGGCAACCCCCTGCGGTTGCCGGCCGAATGCAGGGGCAACCCCCTGTGGTTGCCCGTCATTTAAAAGAAAGGGGGAAAGTCTGCATTATGAATTTTTATCTGACTACGGCGAAGCGGACAAAGCTTGCAGATGGGCGGCAGAACAATGTATTGACAGAAAACTTCCTGCGGGAAATGATCCCTGTTTTATTTTTCTGGCGCTGCGTGAGGCGCTGATTAATGCGGTCAAACACGGAAATCAGTTTGATCCTGAAGCCTTTGTTGACCTGTCTCTGTTTTTTGCACCCGATGAACTGCGGATATATGTATCTGACGCAGGATCCGGGTTTGACATTTCGGACAGCATAAAGAAAATGGAGGAAATAAATGTGATGCGCTCGGGCGGCAGAGGTCTGCCGGTCATGCACTCTCTGGCAGACATTCTGGAAGTCAGCGGCGGAACCGTTTCCCTTATATTTCGTGAAAAGGTAAGGGGTTAGCAGTCGGTTCGGCTCCGCTCACCGACCCGGCAGTTGAGCGAAGTCGAAACTGAGCGGAGCCGAAACTGAGCCTGTCGAAACTCGTCCCTATCCAACCCCAATTTCGGAGAAAACATAATGAAAATCAGAAAAGAAGAAAAAAAACTCTATTTAATACCGGAAACGGATCTGATTGCCAACCGTATCGAAGAATTGAGAGATTATTTTGCAGAACAGTTGAAGAAAAATTCAGATGTTTCCCATGTGCTGTTAGATGTAAACGGTGTTGATTTCATAGATTCTCTGGGCGTCAATCTGATTGTGGGACTTTATCGCCAGATCACTTCTGATGCCAAGACTGTTGAAATTATCGGCGCAGGAAAAAACTTTATGAAAGTCGCGGACTTTTTCCGTCTGACATCGCTTTTTCCGGTGAGCAGCAGTTAAGAAACGGCGGACACGCTCCGCTTTGTCCGCCCTGCAATGCTGAAATGAGCCGCCAGGCGAAATTTCAGCTGTAGAACGGGTTTGAAACCCGTTTTACATATAACGGCTTGTAGAACGGGTTTCAAACCCGTTTTACATATAACGGCTGCAGAACGGGTTTCAAACCCGTTTTACATAAACCCGTTTTACATATAACGGCTGTAGAACGGGTTTCAAACCCGTTTTACATATAACATCGGCGGACACGTTGCGCTTTGTCCGCCCTACCGGCTGTTTTTATAAGATTGGTCGTGCTTTCGCGGTTCAAAATTTGTGTGCATTCAAGGAGACATATATGTCTGATTTTGACGAACTCATGCCGGTCTTTGTGGAGGAGGCGCGGCAGCACCTGCAAACCATCGAACCGGATATTCTGACGATTGAACAAAGTCGGGATGAAATTGATCCGGGAGTGATTAACAGAATTTTCCGGGGCATTCACAGCATCAAAGGCGCGTCCGGATTCTTCGGGCTTCAGAATATCGGAAAACTCAGTCATATTATTGAAAATTCATTGGCGCTGCTCCGAGACGGAAAAATCACGGCAGATTCCCAGCTCATTGACGCGCTGCTCCGGGGCGTGGATACGCTCAGAGAATTGCTTGATAATGTGGAAACCAGCGAAGAATTTAATATTGACAGCCCGGTCGCCTCTCTTCAGCATTTTGTTGACAATGCGGCAGAACCGCAAAAAACCGTCATCGTGGCGGAAAAAAAGCCGGACAGAGAAGATACGGGAAACCATACTGAAAAACCCTCAGCGTCATCCGGCAAGTTCCATGTCAACGAAGCCGATATTGCCGATATGGTCTCAAAAGGACTTCATCTTTACGCTGTCAAAATATTTCTCAGCAAAGACCTGAAGCAGAAAAACAGAACACCTTTTGAATTTATCAATATTATGGAGTCGCTGGGTCAGTACATGGATTCTTTTTTGGACATCGGAAATGTGAGCGGACTTTCCGACTGTCTTGACAATGATCTGGCATTTGATGTGCTGTTTGCAACCGTTCTTGAACCTGAAATTGTTGCAGAAGGCTTGGATATTGCCGAAAGCAGCATTGCGGTCATGGATATTGACAAATTCAAAAAAGCAGAAGAGGAAAAGCATAAGCCGGAAACAGCCCCGCTTCAGCCCCGGCATAAAAACGGGGCAGAAAACCCGGGTGCGGAAAAGCCGGATATGCAGACTCCGGACAGCGCGCCGGCACCCGCTGATGCTGAAAGCAGAAACAATGCACCGGCTCTTCCTTCGGGTAAAAAGACAGCGATTGTCCATACTGAAGAAAAAATCCGGGTCAGCGTCAGTTTTTTAAATGACCTGATGAATCTGGCAGGCGAATTGGTTCTGGGCAGAAACCAGTTGCTGCAAATTGCAATGCCGATGGTAAAAAACACGCCGGGCTTGAATCCGGTTTTGCAACATATCAACCGCGTCACCTCCGAAATGCAGGAACGCATCATGCAGATGCGGATGCAGCCGATTTCCCTTGTCTTCGGAAAATTCCACCGCCTTGTCCGCAGTCTCGCCAAAAAGCATCTTAAAGAAGTCAGACTTGTTATCTTCGGGGAAGATGTCGAATTGGACAAAAGCATCATCGAAGGGCTTTCGGATCCGCTCACGCATTTAGTCCGCAATTCGGTTGATCACGGCATCGAAGCCCCGGATGAGCGGGAAAAACTCGGAAAACCCCGACAGGGAACCATCGAACTGAAAGCCTTTCATCAGGGCGGACAGGTTCATCTGCTGGTGAGCGATGACGGCAGAGGCGTGGACGGAAAATTTGTGGCAACAAAAGCCTTGGAAAAAGGCATCATTACCCGAAGTTTTATGGATGCCATGACCGAAAAAGACAGGGTGCGCCTGATTTTCCGTGCCGGATTCTCAACACTTGACAAGGTGACGGATTTAAGCGGCAGAGGCGTGGGCATGGATGTGGTCATCACCAATATCGAGATGATGGGCGGCACAGTGGATGTTGATACAAGTGTCGGGAAAGGCACAAAGATCACCCTGGTGCTGCCGCTGACCCTTGCCATTGTTTCCGGACTTCTGATCTCTTCTCAGCAAAACCGCGGGGATCAGTTTTTTATCATTCCCGAAGTGGATATTGACGAATTAGTTCGGGTCAAGCCTGAAGAGATAAAAACCCGTATCAACAAGATTCAGGACGCGCATGTGCTTCGCCTGCGGGATGTGCTGCTGCCCTTGGTCAGTCTGAACAAAGTTCTCGGCATTTCGGAAACAGACAGGGCTGAAAGCGATTTCACCGGAGATATTTCAAAACCGCTTAGGATTCTGGTTGTCAAGCACGGTTCCGCACGCTACGGTCTGATCGTTGACAGCATTGTCAGCACTGAGGAGATTGTCGTAAAACCTTTGCCCCGGTATCTGAAAAAAATGAAAACCTTCAGCGGTGTGACGATTCTCGGAAACGGAACCGTGTCGCTGATTCTTGATGTGGCAGGCATTCTGAAAAAAGCGGATATTCGCAACATGGAAGAGATCAGAGAAGAGATGAAATCCCTGTCGGACAGCATCAGAACAGAACAGGAATTGCAGACTTTTCTCCTGTTTGACAACCGTACCGAAGAACGATTTGCGCTGCCTCTTGAGCTTATCAGCAGGATCGAACTGGTTTCCGCATCTGATATTGAGCGCATTAAAGACAGGCATTTTTTACAGTATCATGATAAAAAACTGCGGCTGATTTTTTTGGAAGACTACCTGCCGGTTCATCGTCCTGAAAGATCGCCGGATGATACTGTCGGCATAATTGTTCCAAAGCAGACAAGCTATCCGCTCGGCATTGTGATGAATCGGGTGATTAACACCGTCGCGGCAGCAGTTGAATTAGATACAGCGACCATTACTGCCCCGGGGCTGTTCGGAACTGCTGTTTTGGACAAACGCATCACGCTGATTCCCGATATGTACCGTCTTTTTGAACTGGCGGCTCCGGAGTGGTACAACACGGAAAAAGCCGGCGGGACCGGCTCGGGTCGGAAACGGCGGATACTGCTGGCAGAAGATACGCCTTTTTTCAGGATGGTGGAAAGCAAATATCTGAAATCCGCAGGCTATGAAGTCATCGTGGCGGAAGACGGAGAAAAGGCCATGCAGATTTTGGAAAACGAGCCGGTGGATGCGGTGATTTTGGATATTGTCATGCCGAGAATGAACGGATGGGACACGATAGGGGCAATCCGTGAGGATGAGCGGCTCAGACATCTGCCGGTCATGGCGGTCACTTCCCTGAGCGAGGAGAATCTGGCAGAAAAGGGCATCAAAGCCGGATTTGACGAATGGGAATTAAAACTTAACAAAACCAGTATGTTGAAAAAACTGGCGAAAATGATGAAGAAGTGAGACCGGAGTTTTAGAATGCCTGATCTTATAAAAATCGGTTCAGCATTGTAGGGCGGACTAAGCGAAGCGTGTCCGCCAAGTCAGCATCGGTGTAAAACGGCCAGGGTTAAAAACAGATAAACCCGTTCTACAGCCGTTATATGTAAAACGGGTTTGAAACCCATTCTGCAGCCGTTATATGTAAAACGGGTTTGAAACCCGTTCTACTGCTATGGTGTAAAACGGGTTTGAAACCCGTTCTACT
>JAIFKL010000318.1 GCA_020049595.1 Desulfobacteraceae bacterium | reverse complement strand
TGTAAGAGAATTTGAGAGAGTACCGGGTCTGACAGTGGAAAACTGGCTGAGATCATAAGCGGTGATTGCACCATACCTGCAAGGATTGTGTGCAGGGATAACACTGTCTGAACCCTGATTCGCCTGATTTAAGGATTGGCATGATTTGTGTCAGACCTTTCAGTCCCGGCAGATCGGCGTGAGAAGGCTTGACAGCAATCATGCAAATCCTTTAATCCTGAAAATCCTGATTCGGACTTAATAAAGCCCTAACTGCGAGAAGGAGTATTATATCATGCAGAAAACAAGAGCAGATTATGAACAAATTTTATTAAATGAAATCAGAGAATTTCCGCTTTCCGAACTGCCCAAAGCCGTCAGACTGTTCCGCTTTCTGAAAGAGGAAATCTTCACCCACCGGGAAGACACAGAAGAAGATACGAGACTGTTCTGGGAAAGCTTCGGAAGCTGGCAGGATGCCCGCCCGGCTGAGGAGATCGTCAAAGACATCTATGCTGCCCGCACATCAAGCAGACGTGAGATTGAGCTATGAGTAAATATATATTGGATACGGACACCTGTGTTTACTGGCTGAACGGAAACGAAAACATTCGCGGAAAGGCGGCTCAGGCAGGTCCGGAAAATCTGAACACCACGATCATCACCTATGCGGAACTGAGATACGGGGCATACAATTCCGGCAGAGCCGAAGAAAACATGAGAAATATTGATAACTTTTTCAGGAAAGTCGGAGTGATTCTGTTGAATCGGAACGCGTCTGACAGATTCGGAAAAATCAAGGCGGAACTCCGAAAAAGGGGACAGATGATCGGTGATTTTGATATTCTGATCGCATCTGTCGCCTTAATTCATGATGCTGTTCTGGTAACAAACAACACGGCGCATTTCGGAAGAATCCCTGATCTTTGCTATGAAAACTGGATGAATCCTGATGCAGTTGTCTGAATCAGGATTTGCAGGATTTAAGGATTGGCATGATTTGTGTCAGACCTTTCAGGCTCGGCAGATCGGCGTGAGCAGGCTTGACAGCAATCATGCAAATCCTTAGATTCTGAAAATCCTGATACCGAGGAAGAATAAGCAATACTGTATTTACAATAAGTTATATTATAAAACTTTTTTTTAACATTAAGGAGGATCCAACATGTTACCTGTCCGAAAAAACGGCGTCAGACTTTTTCTTTTTCTGATCTCCCTGCTGAGTCTTGCTTCCTGTTCATACACGGGAACTGCCGCTCATGCCGACAACAAAGAAAATTATTTTATTTCCCTGCAAAAAAGACTTTCCGATGACGGTTTTGACAAAAAACGAATCGAAAAGCTTTACAGCGGGAAAGAAGTTTCCTTTGATATCAAAGGCGTTTCTCTGTATTTTGTTCACAGCGAAGGCAAACTGAATTATAACCAGTTTCTTGAAGACAGCAATATCCGAAATGCAAAAGACTACATGGAAGCGCATAAAACCGAGTTTGCGGCGGCAGAAAAGGCTTTCGGCGTTGACGGAAAAATCATTGCGGCTATCTTGCTGGTGGAAACCAAACTCGGCAGTTATCTGGGAAACCGTCTGGTATTCAATACGCTTTCAAGCATGGCAGCGCTGGCAGATAAAGATGTGAGAAACATGCTGTGGGAAAGAATTTCCCGAACCACTCAGTTGTCAAAAGAGGAATTTGAGGAAAAAGCGGAAAGAAAATCAGGCTGGGCTTATGAGGAACTGAAAGCTTTTCTCAAGTATGCGGAAAAAGAAAGCATCGCCCCGCTGGGAATTGTGGGGTCTTACGCAGGGGCAATGGGCTTGTGTCAGTTTATGCCGAGCAATATCCCCACTCTCGCAAAAGACGGCAACGGCGACGGGCGGGTTGATCTGTTTGAGCCTGCGGATGCGATTATGAGCATTGCAAACTATCTGAATCATTACGGATGGGAGACAGGCATTGACGCCAAAGCGGCTTACGATGTTGTTTATCATTACAATCACAGCAGTTATTATGTGAATACGGTTTTGAACATTGCGGAACTTTTGAGGAAGTGAGAAGTGATTTGGGGTCTGAGAGTTGACAACCTTTCATTTATTAAATGATAAAAGTTGTCAACTCTTTATCGTTGACTCACTACTTCTGCACCACTATCGAGATTTCCGGTTCAGGACAATAACAGTAAGGATATAACATAATGATTTACGGAATTTTATTTGAGAAAATCCAAGATGAAGATTTTCCGCCGGGTTACTATTATGCCCATATTCCTACATTGGGGTTGACGACTCACGGACTCGGAATCGAAGGCGCAAGAGAAGCGGCAAAAGATTTGATTTGTTTATGGATTGCTGAAAAAAAGGCTAATAATGAGATTGTCGGCGTTCCGTCTGAAATCCTTTACTCAACTTTGGAAATAGAAGAAGATGCCTTTCAGGGTGCGTGAAGTCATAGCGAAACCTGAAGCAGGCAAATCTGACACTGCCGGAATTTAAAGAACTTTAAATCTGATACCAATTCGCTATCAAAAACGGTGTTCTCCGTGTCTGTTTTCAGCTCTGGCGCTTTACGATGTGAAAAAGCCGATCTTTGAAAGCGAATTGGTATGATATAGTAATCCGATTCTGATTTTTTACGGCACATTTTCCGCATATATACCGTATCCCGCTTTCGGATATCTGTCTGTGCATGTCTGTGTGCGTCTGCGGCAAAAAAACCAAAAGCGGATCAGTATATTACGCTCACGGTAAAATTGCGTCAGAAGCTTTTCGGAGAAATGACAAAAAAAATGGATACATTAACAGTTATGATCGGCTTGGGCATATTTTTCTTTCTGATGACCTGCTGGGCGATTACGGATGTCGCGGGAAAAGATTTCGGTTCAACAGAAAAAAAAGCTGTCTGGGGAATTATCGCGTGGATTCCCTTTATCGGATTCGTCATTTATTTTATTTTCGGATGCCGGAAAGGGAAAAAACCGGCTTCGGCAGCTTAAAATTTGGGCAGCGCTATCGTGAGAACTGACGACACTCCTGAGTGCTGAAATCTATCTTAGCCCGGGCGAAGCGAAATTGCTGAAATTTTATTTCAGCACTCCGAATGCCTGTCTTTCTTTTTTATAGCAGCAAAATGTGGTAGTCATGTAGAATATCAGTAAAACGGGTTTGAAACCCGTTCTACTGTAGAGACGCACAGCCGTGCGTCTCTGCTGCTTATCTCAGTAAAACGGGTTTGAAACCCGTTCTACATATTTTACTGTATAAAATTCTGGCTGTAACAGGTTATAATTTATCGAGTTTTTTTTAATATATACTATCCACCGTCATAAGCGGAGAATCTCAGTAAAACGGGTTTGAAACCAGTTCTACTTTTATGTCATTCTTCGCTTTGCTCAGAATGACGTATTTTATCAGGATATTATAAAAAGACTTCCCGACCCCTCAATTAACTGCGTACTAGAGCCAGTTTCCGATGAGCAGAAACGGGGCCCAGTATGCTGGATAAGTCAAATCTTTCCGCTTGTCCTGCGAGACAATTTCTTTATAAATGAGTTTTTTCTGAGCATCTTGCAGCGATTTTGCTTTTGACTCGCCGTGGGCAAGGCATCGGTGAAATTCCGTAACGGTGAGACTGGCAGCCTCGTCGTCAACATTCCATAAGCTTGCCATCGCGCTTCGTACCCCGGCTTTGACCGCAATGCCCGCCAGCCCTGACGCTGCCCGCTCGTCTCCCGCCCCGCTCCGGCACGCGCTTAACGTGAGCAGTTCGATCTGTTCTTCACGGAATGCGCCGAAACGGATAAATCTCCCAAGATCATCCATCGTGATTCTGCTGTCGGACGCCATGAGATAAGTATCTTCCGGAGACGCGCCGAATGTGCCGTGGGTTGACATCAGCACCGTAGAGTAAACCTGACGTCTGAATTCTTCGGAGAGATTGGCAAGCGTGAAGTCCTGATTCAGCAGGATTTTTCCGAATCCCATAATATCTCTGACTCGTTTCAATTCATCCGGAACATAAGGCAGGGGCGGATTGCCCTGAGACAGACCGCAGAGAAGAATCTCTCCTCTTTTCTTTGCAGGAGACTGATAATCGGTCAGAGACATCGCCGGAACCGTGACAACGGCATAGTCCTCGATCAGGAAACGGTTGGTTTCAGGATTGATAAGGGCGGCAAAGGGAATCAGGCGCAGAACATCATCCGGAACAATCACCAGCGTATCAACCTGATATTGGCTCAAGTCAGATTTGAGAGGAGCGATCAGTAAGTCATAAAGTCTTTTGGCAAAAAATTTGTAGCGTGTTGAGAAATCCTCCAGCCGCTCACGGAAGGTTCTGACTTCCTCTCTGAAGTCTTCGGAAATGACCGGCACGGTCTTTTGTCTGATACCGTCAGGTAGTGTTACTAATATTTCAAGACGGTCCGGCAGGGAAATCGGGTAAATCACGGCAGTACGAGGCGGTGCGGCCGTATCCGGCATATTGTTCTTTTTCTGCGAGGCTGTCACGCATTCATCCAGAAAAAAGTCTTCCAGTTCCGCAGTTTTCAGCAGTTCCATCGTATCTCTGGCTTGAATCAGTCTGCTTTTCCTCAATGTCTCATCTTCAGTCTGCTCCAGCAGCAGTTCTGTAAGCCCCAGATAAACCGGTTTCACATTCTCGTAAAAAGAAGGACTTTTCCCCCGGTATCCTCTGAAAAGTTCCCCTCGGATCGGGTTCAGCGTGGCTATCGCATTCTGACAGGCTTTCAGCGCATTGTCTCTGTCGCCCAACGCTTTGAACAGCATCCCGGACCGGTACTGCCAGAGATACAATATCTCAGGGCAGTATTGCTGCTGTGCGAGAAATAGGGCTTTGCGGGTCAGATTCAGCGCATCGGCATACTGCTTTTCTTCTTCGTACATCTGCCCCAGATAACCGAAAGCTGAAGAAGCAATACGGGCATCCTGCACAGATTCCGCAATCTTTCCCGCCTTGTCCAATGACTCTGAAATGATGAGTTTCAGGCGAGAGGCAGATTCAATATTATTTTGAATATCCGAATGGTTTCGGATTTTCATGGCAAGCAGGCTGAGAGATATAAAATCCCAAGCTTTGTCTCGTGAATCAGGCAGATTTTCAATATGCGCCCGCGCATTTTCCACGGGTTTTACTATATCTGTGTCCTGATAAGCGCTGTGCTGAAAAGCAAGCCGGGCAATATTGATGAGAACTTTTGATTTCAGTTTCGGCAGGCTCAACTCGCCAGAATCCTCTGTCTCTCCGATCAGTCCGAGACATTCTTTATAAGCAGCAACCGCCTCCGCGTCATCTCCCTCGGATGCGAAAAAATTCCCCATATTGTTCAGAACAGATGAGAGAATCAGCGGATTTTTTGACTCACTGGCATGTTGCGCCGCCCGGGTGAGATAAGTTTCCGCATTTTTTTTGTCTCCGAGTGAGAGATAAAGGTCGCCGAGACTGCTGAAAAACAGAGCCTTTGCTCCGTGGTCGGCGCTTTTCTCAAAAAAAGTAACAGCCTGAGAAAAAGCGGACAATGCCTTGTGATGGTGTCCGAGCGACTGATATGACTCGCAAAGACAGAGCAGGGCTTGGAGAGATGAGAAATCTTCGGGATTCAGATGAGTCATTGCCTGTTCCGCCGCAAGACTCAGCGGACTTGCCAGCCAGTCGTCAAAGGGCGTGGGAACGGCATCGCGTCCGGTTTCTGCAAATCGGCTGATGTTTTCGCCGGAGCGTTCTGCACAGGGCGTTTTTGCCCACTTGCCCGCGTCAAGGGGATTTCCGGGAAGCACGGTGAGACCGCTGCTGATGTCCGCATCCGGGGCTTCGATGAGAATATTGCCGTCAATTCCTAACTCTGATGATGCGCTCACTTTGCTGTCAGCCGAAGAGATAAAATGCCCCGCAGAGATATTTACGTCTCCGCCGTCTCCGCCGTAGGCGTCTGCCCTGATTTCGCTGTGATTCATCACGACAAAGTTCGGATCAACGGTGATATTGCCGCCGTTCCCATCGCCGCCTTTTACGGAAGTGCTGACGGTGCTGTTATTTAAGTATAATAAATCAGATGCGTTAATATGAATATCTCCGCCGTCGGATTCTTCCGTGCCTGTTTTCACAGAAGCCCTATCCGCAGTAAAACTATTGCTCACTTGGATGTCAATATTTCCCGCATTGCCTTTGCTCGCGCTTTCCGCCGAAATCACGGCATTGCTTTTCAGTTCCAAGTCGTCCGCGTTCAGTTGAATATCTCCGCCTGCTCCGTCTGCCATGCCTTCAGATGGACAATCTCCCGGCGAGCCGCTGTAAATCGCCGCGTTGTCGGAAAGCCTCAGCATCGGAGCGGAAATGCTCAGGGTTCCGCCCTGTCCGCCGCTGTGGGTGGCGGTATAGACCCAGCTTTTTTCAATTCTCGTACCGGTTCCTGAGATATTCACCGATTCTTCAGCCTCTATCGAAATATCGCCGGAATCTCCGGTTCCCCGTGTACTGGTGGTAATTGTTCCGCCGTCTGAGACATTCAGCCGTTTCACCTCCAGACGGACATTTCCGCCCGCGCCGCTGCCGTAGGTCTGACCGTTAATCATGGCGTCTTTTGAGAGATTCCGTTTCCTGAGCCTAAAGCCTGTGAACCCAAGCCGTAATAGGTGTCAGATGAAATTGCTGAGATATTCTCTTGAGAACTTGAGATATTCACCGATTCCGAGGCATGGATTGAGATATTTCCGCCCGGTCCATCTCCCAGCGTGTTTGATGATATGGCTGAGGCATCCATTTCCAGACGATTCACATTCAGGGCGATGTCTCCGCTCGCGCCTTTTCCGCCGATAATGTCTCCCGATGTCGTCATTCCGTCTTCGCCGACATAGATATTGCCGTTGTCCGCAACGATTTTTCCATGTTCCCGGATTTGGAGTGAATCTCCTGAAATTGAGATATTCCCGGCGTTTCCGGTATTCAGCGTATTGGTGGAAATCATACCTCCCCGTATGTCTGTCTCTCTGATGTTTAAGGAAATATCGCCGCTGCTTCCTTTTCCGCTCTTATATCCGCTTTCGGTAAGAATCCGCCCGGTATCCAGCGTCAGCGAATCGGCAAAAAGAGAGATATTTCCGGAATTTCCCTTTCCTGTTGTCCGAGTAAAAATTTTCCCGGAGTCCGTGAGGCGGATGGCTTCACGCATACGGATGTCAATTATCCCTCCGTCTGACTCGTGGGTGACGCCACAAATCGAAGAATTAAAAACCGGTGAATCGGATCCGCTGAGGAGAAAATTTCCTCCCCGGATATAAATCTCTCCTGCCCGGTCTGCGCTGACATCTGCTATGGCATTATC
>JAIFKL010000160.1 GCA_020049595.1 Desulfobacteraceae bacterium | reverse complement strand
AGCAGCAGCACATCAGGCACATGATCCCGAATCGCTTCAATCACAGTTTTTTTTATGACAGCGATTTCATCCGGAATCACCGTGTGAAACAACGCTTCATGTCCCGCTGTTTCCGCCTGCGATTTGATCCAATGACCGCTTTTGTCTTCCGCCGGCGTCCGGGTGGAAGAGAGCGTTATAATACCGACTCTGAGATGTTTTACGGCTTTTTCTTTATGTTCTTGTGTCGTCATAAGTTTTATTCTCCTTGTTTCGACAGGCTCAACAACCTTCAATAACAACCTGTTCTGAGCCGTCATGATCTGTAAGCAGGACATTGACCATCTCCGATTGCCGGGTTTCCACAAATTTTCCCACATAATCCGCCTGAATCGGCAGCTCCCGATGTCCCCGATCCACAAGCACTGCTAATTCGATGCGCGCCGGACGCCCGAAATCTATGAGCGCATCCATTGCCGAGCGCACCGTGCGCCCGGTGAACAGCACATCGTCAACCAGAATAATCTGCTTTTCATCCACAGAAAAAGGGATTTCCGTAATCTGCACCACCGGATTGTGAGCGATACGGGTCCAGTCATCGCGATACAGCGTGATGTCCATATCGCCGGTGAGGATTTCAACACCTTCAAATTCATGAATTTTTTTCTGAATCCGTTTGGCAAGATAAACGCCACGGGTCTGTATGCCGATCAGTGCAAGATTTTCTGCGCCTTTGTGTTTTTCAAGAATCTCGTGGGTGATTCGTGTCAATATCCGATCTATTTCGGACGCTTCCAAAATTTTGTGGGATTTTTTATTCATTTTCATCTCCGTCAGATGCAACTATTTTGACCTCACCCCCCGGCCCCCTCTCCGAAGGAGAGGGGGAGACTCCTGCTCCCCTCCCCTTCGGGGAGGGGCCGGGGTGGGGTTTTCCTTTGGGGAGGGGCCGGGGGAGAGGTGTGGGGTTTCTGCAACAGCGAAAAAATTCAACTGCATAACTCCTATTAATATAAATTATTCAAAATTACGCTGATTTTATCTGAAGTTTTTCATATTGTAAATACGAAAATATGAAACCGCGGGAAGGCAGGAAAGATACGGGAGATTCGAGACCGCCCTAAGGGTTTTTTAAAACCCTCGGGGTCCGGGTGAGAAGGCAGGAAGCAGGACAGGGTTCATCACCTCTTCTATGCCGATGCCCTACTGTTTGACTCCCTCGACTATCAGAAAACCGGAAACTTCCACCCGATCTACATCCGGAATCCGGCTCTCTCGGAACTGCATTCTTTCAACATGTATGAAACCGCTCATCTCGAACATTTCTACAAGCTGGACTTCATCGAAATTCCATTTGTGCGTATGCCCCATGGATCCCAAGTATTTCTTCCTTGTGCAGATGTCATTGAAAAACATCTGCGTATGTTCAATGAGCGGCTTCGCCTTTCGCTCATTTCGAGGCTTCGACATTTCCTCACGGTAGAGATGCAAATATCTTTCCCAGAAAGCCGGGCTGTCCGGGACGCGTACACGCAGGACCCCCTTGGGTCTGAGTATCCGATAGCACTCTTTCGTAAGATTTGATGCGTCCTCATACTCGAAATGTTCCCAAAGTTCTCCCGCGTAGATACATGCAACCGAGTTATCCGGATAGGGAAGCCTTTTAAAAAGATTGTGATATTTTGTTGACTTACAGAACTCGGTCGGCGGAATCAGCCCGAATTTGACCAGCAGGCAGTCTATCTGATTCAGACGACTTGCCAGATAGGCGCGATTGCTGCCGTCAATATTGATCCAGCCGGCTGCGTGAACCGGTCCGCACCCTAAGTTCAGTTTGTCTCCCTCAGGCAGTTCAGCCATAGCCATCATTTTTCTCCTTCTATAACAGGATTTTTAAGATTTTCAGGATTTTCAGGATTTGTTTTCACTTTCGGCACCGTCGGTCGTTCCGCAACAGGATTTTCAGGATTTGTTTTCACTTTCGGTGCCGTCGGTCGTTCCGCAACAGGATTTTCAGGATTTTCAGGATTTGTTTTCACTTTCGGCGCCTTCGGTCGTTCCGCAGAGTTTAACTGTGATTCGTCTGATTTATCTGACGGCTCTGATTATTATCAGACGAATCAGAATAATCAGACGAATCACAGTTCGGACAACTGCAAAATCAGCCGTTTTATTTAACACACTGCCGCAACGCGTGGATCGCTTCTTCCAGACCGACTTTTCCGTCCCGGCTCGGATCGTATTTCCCGATTGCCGCATCCATCTGTTCCTGTGTGTACATTCCGGCGATTTCGGCATTCAAACCCGCGATGATCTCATCTTTGGCGGCTTGGGCATCGGATACGGCTTTATCCTTCTGGGCTTCGGTATAAAGCGCGGTGACAGCAACAGCAAAATTGTCAAAATGGCTGTCTATAAGGTTTGACATTGTAAGCCCCATCGCTCCCCCCGCAAACCCCTCTATGCTCAGTTCTTCAACCTTCGTCTCATTGAGATAAAAGCTGAACAAGTTTTCCGCTTTTATGACGGACAAACGGTTCTCACCTGCTTTTTGAACAAAGTCAGACTTTTTCCATGGGACAAGGGCTTCTGCCGGCTTGCCGCCCTGTGTTTTGGAGATATAGTAATAGCCGGCGCCGGCAATCAGAAATTGAATATAATCATCTGTGCCGGACACAGCATTTTTCTGAAAGCACAGGAAAAAACCGTAACCCACATTTGAAGAGCCGCTTTCAAAACTGACAGTTGCCGAAACATTAAAATCTTTGAAATAATTTGAATGTTCCGGAAGGGGAGCATCGCTTGCCGAAGGATTTGTGCCGCCTTTCCAGAAAATGAAAGAAGCCGAATTTGAGCCGTCGCCTTTGAAATAACAGCAGCCATCCTTCACGGTGAAATTGTAAGTATCTTCAAAACCGCCGAGTCCTTTGGAAAAGTTTTCAAACACATTGGTTTCTGCCCGGCAGACCGCTGTTCCCGGCAACACGGCGGACAATATCAGCAAGAGAAACAGCAAGGGATAAGCATGGAAATCTTTTTTCATTACCGCCTTCCTATTTTTTCCCTATCGCTTCAAGAAAGACTTTGTGATCCACCAGCGAGACCGAATGAATGCGCGCTCTCAGAAATTTCTGATCGCCGAATATGCTGACTAAGGTAATGCCTTCGCCTTCGGGTTCTATGGTATCAACGGCTTCCATCACCAGATTTTTTTCTTTTCCTTCAATCAAATAAGCACTTGCTTCACACATGACATTTTTTCCTTATCTGTTTTAACTTTGTTTCGTGTTCCGACAGGCTCAATGTTTCGACAGGCTCAACAACCTTGTTAAGACTACAAAAATCACAAAGCGTTGAAAGCCGAAGTTCAAGCATATCGTCCTGCCCCTGCAAATCCTGCAAATCCTGCAAATCCTGCAAATCCTGTAAATCCTGTATAATCCTGTATAATCCTGTTTTAATCCTGTCCGAGATGCTGCTGTATGAGCGCCTCAATCAGATGCGGGAGCGGTGCCGGCGATATGCCCACAATTTCGACATTTTCCTGAGAAAGCGGAATCAGCAGTTTTTTGGCGGGACTGCTTGCCACTGCTTCGGCAATTCTCGGCGTCACCTCTCCCATCATGGCATGTGCCATAATAATGCCCAGGGGCGCGATAATCACATCCATTTTTCTGACCGTCTGAACAATGGCGTTTTCACCGGATGCGCCCCGGTTTGCTTTTGCTTTGAGCATCTGGGCAGTTGCAATGGCATTGGTACCCAAGGCGATCACTTCAATACGCTCTTCAAATAATTCTTTGAGTTTTCTGATGACCGCGCTGCCTATGCCGCCGCCCTGTCCGTCAATTACACATATCTGTTTCATAAGTTTTTTTTTAAAAAGGAGACACCCATTTTATCTGCCGGAAATCCCCCTTTGAAGGGTGCAGGGGGATGTTTGAAGGGTTCATCTCCCGTCTCTGTTCAACACTCCTATCAGACGATCAAGATCGTCATTGTTATAAAATTCGATTTCCAATTTGCCTTTTTCGCCCCGGCGACTGATCCGGACTTTGGTTCCCAACTGCCGGGAAAGTTCTTCTGCCAGACTTGAAAAATAAAATTCTTCAGCTCCCGGTATGTCCGGCTTCTTTTTTTCTTTTGAACTGAGCCGGCGGATCAGCGTTTCTGTTTCCCGAACCGACAGATTTTCTGAAATAACGGTCTGCCATGCTTCTGCCTGCCGCTCCGCAGTTTCCGCACTCAGCAAAGCACGGGCATGTCCCATACTCAGCGCGCCCTCAGCGATGCTTTTTTTAATCGCTTGGGGCAGACGCCGGAGCCTCAGAAAATTGGCAACCGAGGGTCTGCTTTTTCCCACACACCCGGCAACCTGCTCCTGCGTCAGATTAAATTCGGTCATCAGACGGTAATAGGCTTCTGAAATTTCTACGGCATTCAGATTTTTCCGCTGAACATTTTCCACAATCGAGACCGCGAGCATGTCGGAATCTGAAATATCTTTCAAAATCACCGGCACACTGGTCAAGCCCGCCATTTTGGCAGCCCGAAGCCGTCTTTCGCCAGCCACGAGTTCATAGCCCTCATCTGCAATTGCATGGCGGACCAGCAACGGCTGAATAATTCCCTGCGCTTTGACAGAGCGGCTCAGTTCCGCAATTTCATCCGGGGGAAATACCAGACGGGGCTGATACCGGTTCGGACGAATCAGCGCAATATCGCATTCAAAATATTGTCCTGTCTGAGTTTTGCCAGCAAGCCCCATAACAAACCTGTCGGAAATAAAATAAGGTTTTCCGCACGGAATACATATTTCTCGCAAAGGAACGCTTTGTTATAAACAAAAATTATCCTTTTTTTCTTTGCGTTCTCCGCGTGCTTTGCGAGAAACAAAAAATACACGATTCAATTTACATGATTTGATTTCTTATTTTATTGTTGTATAAGAGTCAAGTTTTTTCAGACACTCCGGAAAGAAAAATCGCTTTTCGTTTTAAGATAATGTGTTTTCCCTTGACACTTCTTTAAAAAAAAATGTATTTTTACACGCAATAAACAAATCAGACGGTATTTTGCATTTTTTATGCCCGATTCGGCAAAAATATAAACAAAAAATGTATAAAAACAGACTGTTGTAAGAAAAGAACTTCGTGTCCCGCTCATGATGGCAAGCATCGGCTGCGGAAAAACAGACCGTTTTATTTTATTATTTTATTAAGAACAGGGGCGTCAGCATCTTTCATGCCGTATAAGCATATTTCTGTGATGAAAGAGGAGGTTCTCCGCTATCTGAATTGCAGACCAGGTAAAATTTATGCGGACTGCACCCTCGGCGGTTCCGGACATGCCCGCGCCGTACTGGAAAAAATTATGCCGGAGGGTCTGCTGATCGGCATGGATCAGGACAGGGATGCTGTTGAAAATGCGGAAAAAGTTCTGGCCGCATATCCCGCAAATGTCTGTATTTTTCACAGCAATTTTATATATCTGTCCGATATTCTTTCACAATTGAATATCAAAGGCGCAGACGGCATTCTGCTGGACCTGGGGCTGTCGCTTTATCAGATTGAAGGCAGCGGCAGAGGATTCAGTTTCAGACGCGATGAACCTTTGGACATGCGGATGGATACGGATGCCGAAATGACCGCAGCCGATCTGATCGCTGAAGCGGATGCCGGGGAACTGGAAAGAATTTTCAGGGATTATGGAGAAGAGCGGTGGGCAAGACGTATCGCCAGAAAAATTGCAAGCATAAGAAAACAAAGTGCCATCACTTCGAGCAGTCAGTTGGCGCAGATTGTGTGTGATGCGATTCCGAGCCGTCCCAAAGCCGGAACGCCGGGGTGCAGTCGCCATCCGGCGACACGGGTGTTTATGGCAATCCGTATCGCAGTGAACAGGGAGTTGGAACGGCTCGAGGCTTTTATGGAAGAGGCGGTCGGTCTTCTGAATCCCGAAGGCAGGCTTTGCGTGATTTCCTTTCATTCGCTTGAAGACCGGATTGTAAAACATCGCATGAAAGCTTGGGAAAAAGGCTGTATCTGTCCGCCGGATTTTCCGCAATGCGTCTGTAACAGAAAAGGGACAGTGCGTGTGCTGACCCGAAAGGCGCAGCAGCCTTCTTCGGATGAGATTCTGATCAATCCCATGGCTCGGAGCGCAAAACTGAGAGCCGTGGAAAAATTGCATTTCAGCACTCCGGAGTGAGCGAAGCGAAATTTCAGCAGAGCAGAGTGCATTTCAGCACTCCGGGATGCGCTGAAAATCACGGCGGCGGAATTTTCACCTGATAAATACTCTCTCCGCCCCATTGCTTTGTCTTGGCAAACAGACTATGAAATATAAAAAAACCGATGCTGACATAGCTGATATATAATGTCATACCGGACCCTGAGAGTTTTAAAGAGAAAGGTAAAAAGCCTGAATGAACAGAAGCGATATAAAAAAAACGGCAATATGGGCTGTTCTGATGATTGTTTTTTTTGTACAGATGCTTTTTTATACATGGTGCAGGGTTCAATGTGTTCAGGTGGGCTATGAAATTTCAAAGGAAACAGACCGTCACCGGAAACTGATCGCGCTTCAGAAAACCGCCCGCGCCGGAACAGATTATTATTTTGCCGTGACAGGGGGCAGGTTGCAGGGGGCAGGTGGCAGGGGGCAGGGGGCAGGTAACATGTTACCTGTAACCTGTAACCTGTAACCTGCAACATGTTACCTGCAACCTGCAACCTGTAACCTGCAACTTTATCAACCACAATGAAAGCCGATATTGAAAATAAATACATAAGAATACGCATTGCCGTCATCGCTGTTTTCTTCGGAATATCTTTTCTGATTATCGGTGCCAGGGCATTTTATTTACAGGTGTTCCGGAATACGGATATGTCCGAAAGGGCAGCCAAAGAATATATAAAAGTCCTGAAAAGTTACGGAAAGCGGGGAAGCATTTATGATACCGCCGGCAGGGAAATGGCAGTAAGCATAGATGCAGAGTCTGTTGCCGTGTGTCCGCCCCGCATCAAAGACCCGGAGGCAGTCGCGGAAGCCCTTGAGAGAGAACTGAAAATAGACGGCAACGAACTGATCCGCCATATCGAATCCGGCAGGCGTTTTCTCTGGGGCAAACGCTGTATTTCTTCCAAAGAGGCAGATGCCGTCAGGCTGCTCAGACTGCCGGGGATTGATTTCATACCGGAGCATAGCCGTTTTTATCCGAACCGGGGGCTTGCCTCTCAGGTGGTCGGATTTACAGGCACAGAAAACCGGGGATTGGAAGGTATCGAATTTTTTTATGACAGGGAGCTGCAGGGCGGAACCCGTGAAGATACGGTTTTCAAAGATGCCCTGGGACGGATATTTGACAGAAACAGCAAAAAAGAATTTGAAACCGAAACAAAAGTTTTCAGCGGCAGAAACCTTGTGCTTACCATTGACAGCAACGTACAGTTTATCACGGAACGCGCATTGGAAGAGGCTGCAACAGAGTTTTCTGCCAAATCCGGCATTGCAGCCGTCATGGACCCCGAAACCGGCGCGATATTGGGATTGGCGCATTTTCCCTCTTTCAATCCCAATTCTTTTTCACAGTTTGATAAAGAACTGTGGCGGAATAAGGCTGTCACCGACGCGTTTGAGCCGGGTTCCACCATGAAGATTTTTATCGCGGCAGCAGCAATCGAATCAGGAAAATTCAAGGGTTCCGATGTCTTTTACTGTGAAAAAGGCAAATACAGGATCGGAGAAGATATTGTCCATGACACAAGTCCCTACGGACGACTGACGCTGGAAAATATCATAAAATTTTCCAGCAATATCGGCGCGGTAAAAGTGGCGGAACAGCTCGGTCCCGAATTGGTTTACAAAACGCTTTGCAATTTCGGTTTCGGAGAAAAAACCGAGATTGACTGCCCGGGCGAAACTGCCGGCAGTCTGTCGTCTTACAGGCGCTGGTCAAAGATTGACGCCGGCACCATTGCTTTCGGTCAGGGGCTTTCCGTATCTGTAATACAACTGCTCCGAGCCGTCTGTGTCATTGCAAACGGCGGCATTCTGATGAAACCTTATATTGTCCGGGCAATCACAGACACAAACAATGCGCCTGTTGAAAAAACCGAGCCTTCAAGGGTTCGGCGGGTGATATCAGAGGAGACATCTCAGGTTGTGAAAAGCATGATGCGCGGTGTTCTGGAAGAAGGCGGAACAGGCACTGCCGCCGCACTCAAGGGTTATACAGCCTGCGGCAAAACCGGCACCGCGCAGAAAATAAACGAAAACGGCGAATACGCAAAAGGAAGATATATCTCTTCTTTTGTGGGATTTGCGCCGGAGGAAAATCCGAGGGCGGCGATAGCGGTTTTTTTGAATGAGCCTAAGACAGATCATTACGGCGGCGTTGTCGCTGCCCCGGCATTCAGAAAAATTGCACAGGAAATTCTCAATTATCTGAATGTGCCGGTTGAACGGAAAACCGGACCCGGCAAATTAACAGCGTGTTTGTAGGGTGGGCTGAGCTTGCGAAGCCCACCGGATTAACGAGCCGGTGACATGCCTGCGGGCATTTTTTAATAAAATGACATGCCCGCCCTACGTGGTTTTAGGGTTGAATAATGACAACATCATGGACAACCGGCGAAATTCTTGACGCAACCCGCGGAAAGCTTTTATGCGGAGACATTGCTGCATCTCTTCCGGGACCGTCTTATTTAAAAACATGGTCAGGAATTTCAATTGATTCCAGAAATATATCTGATAAAGAGCTTTTTGTCGCGGTCAGAGGCAGTGTGCATGACGGACACAGCTTTATCTCAGATGTTGTCCGAAAAGGCGTCTGCGGTCTGTGCGTCTCGGAAGAGCGGGCAAAAGCCGAGACTCCGGAGTGCAGTCTGTTCTTAGCCGGCGAAATTTTTGCAGCGAACAGCAGAGGCATTGTCTGCATTGCCGTAAAGGACACGACAAAAGCCCTGGGCGATCTTGCCGCGTTTCACCGAAAACGCTGTCGGGCTTCGGTGATTGCGATTACCGGTTCAAACGGCAAAACTTCCACCAGAGAAATGACAGCCGCGGTGCTGCGTCAGCGATTTCACACTTTATCGCCCAAAAAAAATTTCAACAATGAGATCGGTCTTCCCCTTACCCTTCTTGAGTTGGAAGCCTCGCACGAATGGGCGGTGTTGGAACTCGGCATGAACCGGCTCGGCGAAATTGCACGGCTGACGGAAATCTGTTCCCCGGACATCGGCGTGATAACAAATATCGGTCCCGCGCATCTGGAGGGATTGGGTTCCGTGGAAGGCGTGATGAAGGCAAAAGGGGAACTGATCGAAAAAATGAAGCCGGCAGGAGTTGCGGTTCTGAATGCGGATGATCCCGGAGTTCTCGAATGCGGAATGCGGAATACACAATGCGGTATAGTGCTTTATTCGGCAGATGAAAAATTCAGAATTAAAGATGCTCTGCGGTTCGGTGAGCGAAATCGCCCCGGACAACTCGGCGCACGGAATTTGAAAGCGCTGATCCGGGCATTTTCTGTAAAAGCAGAAGCAGGGGGCATTTCTTTTATGCTGTCGCTGCCGGAAAGCGAAATTCCGGTTCATCTCGCAACGCCGGGCAGATTCATGGTTTCAAACGCGCTTGCTGCCGCGTCAGCCGGATTTCTGGCAGGCTTGTCCCCGGAAGAAATAAAAGCCGGTCTTGAAAATTTCAAGCCGGTTCCCGGCAGACTGAATGTGATACAAACTGACAAAGGTTTTCATATTATTGATGATACTTACAATGCCAATCCGGATTCGATGAAAGCCGCGCTCGCGACGCTGTCCGAATTGCGGGGAAATCAGCGGGGAATTTTTGTGGCAGGCGATATGCTTGAACTCGGAAAGGATTCAGAATCCATGCACAGAGAACTGGGGGCTTTTGCCGCGGCATCCGGCATCTCAAAGCTTTATGCGACCGGCAGATTTGCGGACGCGCTTGCCGCGGCTGCAATCGTCGGCGGCATGGATCAGGGCGATATTTTCACCGGAACCAAGAAAGAAATTATTGAGCATCTGAAAAGCCGGCTTGAAGCCGGAGACCGGGTTCTGGTGAAAGGATCGAGAGGAATGGGCATGGAAGAAATCACGGAAGGAATTAAAAATTGAGAATTGAGAATTGAGAAATAAATACTCCCAATTCTCAATTCTCAATTCTCAATTCAAAAACATCTTATGCTTTATCATTTGCTGTATCCGTTTCACACAACGGTGTCATTTTTCAATGTTTTCCGATATATTACATTTCGGACCATTTATGCGAGTCTGACAGCTTTTTTTATATGTTTTTTCGCAGGTCCCTGGGTGATCAGAAAACTCGGGGAAATGCAGATCGGGCAGTATATCAGAGAAGAAGGGCCTGCCAATCATCATCAGAAAGCAGGCACACCCACAATGGGCGGGCTTCTGATAATTTTTTCCATTGTCATATCCGCGCTTCTCTGGATGAATCTGACAAATTTTTACACATGGCTGCTGATTCTGGTAACCCTGGGATACGGCATCATCGGATTTATTGATGATTATCTCATGGTGATCAAAAAACGGAACAAAGGACTGAGCGCACGGGGCAAGTTTCTTCTCCAAAGTATTTTGGCGCTGGGCGTCGGCATTCTTCTTTATGCTTATGCGTGTTTGCCGCGTTTGTCATTGTGGGAACGTCCAATGCGGTCAATCTGACAGACGGGCTTGACGGATTGGCTTCGGGTCCCGTCATTGTCGCGGGCGTCACTTACATGATATTTGCTTACGTGGCCGGACACAGCAAAATCGCGGGCTATCTTCAGATCAATTACGTTCCGGGCGCGGGCGAAGCCGCGATATTCTGCGGGATTCTTGCCGGCGCGGGACTCGGTTTTCTGTGGTTCAACACCTATCCCGCGCAGGTTTTCATGGGAGATGTGGGATCGCTTTCGCTCGGCGCGGCTATAGGCACCGTGGCGGTGATTACCAAACAGGAAATCATGCTGGTATTGGTGGGCGGACTTTTTGTGATCGAGGCGCTGTCGGTGATATTTCAGGTGGGCTTTTTCAAAATGACAAACGGCCGTCGAATCTTTAAAATGGCACCGTTGCATCATCATTTTGAATTAAAAGGCTGGCCCGAACCCAAGGTTATTGTCCGATTCTGGATTATCGCCATTGCGCTCGCGCTGGTTTCCATCAGTACGCTGAAAATAAGATGAGGAAGTTTGAGCGTGGTTTTTGCCACGAATGGACACAACCAATCTTATAAAATAGGTTTAACACGAATAAAAAAGCACGAATTGATTATAAATAAAGATTCGTGGCATTTCGACTTAATTCGTATTATTTTTTTTAAAAAATTCGTGTTCTTTTATTCGTGAAAAATTTGTGTTTATTCGTGGCTAAAAAAACAACCGCAATTAACGATATGAACTTAAAAGACAAAAATATTCTTGTGGCGGGTCTGGGAATTTCCGGCTTTGCAACTGCCTGTTTTTTAAAAAACAGAGGCGCGGCTGTTACGGTGACAGATATGGCAGATGAGGCAAAGCTGGGGACATACATACCGCGTCTGCGGGAAATGGGCGTTTCTCTTGAACTCGGATGCCACCGAACCGAAACATTTGAGCGTGCGGATGTCATTGTCATCAGTCCGGGGGTTCCGTCGTCCATTGCCCCGATAAAAGCGGCAATGGAAAAAGGCGTTCCGGTTCTGGGCGAAATCGAACTGGCGTTCCGCTTTGTCAGAGAGCCTATAGCCGCTGTAACCGGCACCAACGGAAAAACCACGACCACCACGCTGTTGGGCAACATGCTCGAACAAAGCGGCTTTAAGGTCTTTGTGGGGGGAAATATCGGCACACCGCTGATTGCTTACGCGGACGGAAACGGCAAAGCCGATGTTATCGTGCTGGAAATCAGCAGTTTTCAGTTGGATACGATTTCGACCTTCAGACCAAAAGCTGCTGTTTTGCTGAATATAACCAACGATCATCTGGAGCGTTACCCGGATTTTGCAGGCTATGCGAAAAGCAAGGCCCGCATCTTTGAAAATCAGCAGGCAGATGATTTCGCGGTGTTGAACAGCGCTGACCCGGTTGTGCATTCGGTAACGCAGCATATTAAGAGCCGAAAAATGGAAATCGGAGAAACAGTAGCGCAAAATTCCATTTTGCGCCTTCAAATTAAAAATTTGAATTACAAATTTCAGATGCCCGCTTCGCTGCCGGGAAAGCACAATCTTGAAAATGCAACGGCTGCGTGCCTGGCTGCGCTGGCAATGGGCGCATCCGCAGAGGGAATACAAATTGCTCTGAATCATTTCAAGGGATTGCATCATCGCATCGAGTATGTTGCAACCGTCAATTCTGTCCGGTATTTTGACGATTCAAAAGCGACCAATACGGACGCGGTGATAAAGGCGTTGGAATGTTTCAATGAACCGGTTGTTCTGATAATGGGAGGACGCGGAAAAGGCGGAGGCTATCAGGAACTCAGAGAAGTCATCCGCCGACATGCCAAAAAGCTGATTGCAATGGGAGAAGCAAAAGAAGATATCATCGCGGAACTGGGCGATATAACCGCAAGTGCAGAGGCGTCATCAATGGAAGATGCGGTTTTGCAGGCATATCACGCGGCAGAACCCGGAGATGCTGTTCTTTTGTCGCCGGCATGTTCAAGCTTTGATATGTACAGCGGATACGCGGCGCGGGGTCAGCATTTTTCCCGGACCGTCAGACAATTGAAAAGTGAGAAATGAAAAATGAGAAATGCCATTTTTATAAAAACAGGCTTCTCACTTCTCACTTCGGTCCGACTGAGCTTGCCGAAGTCTCAATCCTCACAGAATCCGAATCCCCCGGCGCCGAATTTCTCATATAACGCGGCGCTTCTGTTTCCGGTGCTTTTTCTGGTGGGCATCGGAATTGTCATGGTTTACAGCGCAAGTTCCGCGCTGGCAATGAAAAAATTCGGAACCGGCTATTATTTTTTAAAAAAGCAGTTCTTTTTTGCCGGATTGGGAATTGCTGCCATGACCGTTTGCAGATATTTTCCGCTGAAATTGCTGGCAAAGCTGGTTTATCCGATTATTTTGCTTGCATTTTTTTTTCTTGTCATCCTTCAGTTTCCGGGGGTGGGATACTGTGTGGGCGGTGCGGTGCGCTGGATCCGTTTCGGGGGGATTTCTTTTCAGCCTTCCGAATTTGCCCGTTTTGCCTTAGTCCTTTATCTGGCATACTCTATGAGTAAAAAATATGAGCGCCTGAAAGATTTTTATATCGGATTTCTGCCTCATTTGCTGGTTCTGGGCATGTTTGCGGTGCTGATTCTTCTTCAGCCTGATTTCGGCTCTGTGGCGATTCTGGGAATGATTACATGGATGATGATGTTCATCGGCGGGGTACGAATTGCCCACCTCTGCATGTCTCTGACCGTGATGATTCCCGTGGGGGCTGTTTTTCTGCTCAGTGCGGATTACCGGCTTCACCGGCTGATCAGCTTTCTGGATCCCTGGCAGCATTCGGCAACAGGAGGCTATCAGACCATTCATTCCATCATGGCTGTGGGTACGGGCGGAATTTTCGGAGCAGGGATCGGAAAGGGTTATCAGAAACTGTTTTATCTTCCCGAACCTCATACGGATTTCATTTTTTCCGTTATCGGCGAAGAACTCGGATTGGTCGGCATTCTGTTTATTCTTGCCTTATATATGCTGCTTTTGTATAAAGGCATCCGAATCGCCATGAATGCCAAAGATATGTTCACTTCGTTTCTTGCCGGCGGTCTCACAGTGGCAATCGGTCTTCAGGTATGTGTCAATATGGGCGTGGCGCTGGCGCTTTTGCCGACCAAAGGACTGACGCTGCCTTTTCTCAGTTACGGGGGCACCTCCCTTTTGCTGAATATGGCATCGGTGGGCATTCTGATGAATATCGGCAATGAAGTGAGAAATGAGAAGTGAGAAGTGAGAAATGAGAAGTGAGAAATGCCGCTGTCATTTGCAGGGGCACGCCGGCGGCGTTCCCCTACTGTATAACGGGTTTTTAACCCGTTTTACTGAAAAAGCGCATTGTCATTCCGAGCGAATCGAGAAATCTTGAGATTTGAGTAAAATATGTCAAAGAGAATCATCATTGCGGCAGGCGGCACCGGCGGTCATCTTTTTCCGGGAATTGCCATTGCAGAAGCATTTATGGAAAAAGACCCTGAAAACAAAGTCCTTTTTATCAGCACCGGAAAGCCGCTGGAATCTGCAGCCCTGTCAGAAGCCGGATTTCAGCACGAATCGCTTTCGGTGGAAGGCATCAGAGGGCGGGGCCTGCTGCATCAGATATTGTCCGTGCTGAAACTGCCCAAAGCGTTTATCAGATCGCTGAGGATTTTCAGACGGTTCAAGCCGGATTTGTTCATCGGCATCGGCAGTTATGTCACCGGACCTGCTGCTGCGGGCGCATGGCTTTCAGGCGTCAGAATCGCGCTTTGTGAGCAGAACGCGACACCCGGAATTACCAACCGCCTGCTGTCTTTTCCGGCTGACCGCATCTATGTTTCTTTTAAAGAAACAGCAGCAGGCAGTTTCAGCCCGGGCAGTTTCAGCAGATTGTCTTTGAAAAAAATTCGGGTAACAGGAAATCCCATACGGAAGGTCTTTTTATCAGATCATGTTTCCGTACAGCGCCTCGGAACAGGAAACGAGTTGAAAACTCGTTTTACACTCAGTTCGGCTGCGCTCACTGCGGGAACGGTCAGTGAGCGTAGCCGAACTGAGGCGTTGACGGTTCTGGTGGTCGGCGGAAGCCAGGGCGCTCACAGCATCAATATGGCAATGAAAGAGGCTATCACCTGTCTGAAACAAAAAGATCATTTTTTCTTCATTCATCAGACCGGCGCCCAAGATGAACAGGAAGTTGAAAATGCTTATATTGAGCGGGGAATTTCCGCTACGGTCAAGCCCTTTTTCAATGACATGGCAGCACAGTACCGACAGGCAGATTTGGTGATATGCAGAGCCGGCGCGACAACAGCGGCGGAAGTGACGGCAATGGGCAAAGCGGCGATTTTTATACCTTATCCTTTTGCATCAGGCAATCATCAGGCGGCAAACGCCGAAATACTTGCGGCAGGCGGCGCGGCGGAAATGATATTGCAAAAGGACCTCAGCGGCAGCCTGCTTGCGGAAAAAATCGAATATTATGCCTCACATCCGGAAAATCTCAGAGAAATGGCATTGCGGGCAAAAACATTCAGCAGACCCGACGCGGCGCAGCGGATTGTGGCGGACTGCTATGGGAATTGAGAATTGGGAATTGAGAATTGAGAAATGGATGTGTTCTATTTCTCAATTCTCACTTCTCACTTAAAAAGGCTATGTATCATAAAACTTATCACATACATTTTGTCGGAATCGGCGGCATCGGCATGAGCGGCATTGCCGAACTGCTGCTCAACCTCGGATACAGAGTATCGGGTTCTGACCTTAAATTGTCTTCTCTGACACAAAATCTGCAAAGACTCGGCGCTGTTATCTTTGAAGGACACGCGGCAGGGCATATCGTCTTTAACGGGAAAGTTCCCGATGTCGTGGTGACATCTTCTGCTGTGGTTTCGGAAAATCCCGAAGTGGCTGCTGCAAAACAGGCGGCGATTCCGGTCATTCCCAGAGCCGAGATGCTGGCAGAACTGATGCGGCTGAAATACAGCGTCGCTGTTGCCGGCGCACACGGAAAAACCACCACAACATCCCTTATTGCTTCTGTACTGAGCAAAGGCGGCTTTGATCCCACGGTGGTCATCGGCGGAAAACTCAAAAGTCTCGGAACCAACGCCTTTCTCGGACAGGGCGAGTTTATCGTGGCGGAAGCGGACGAAAGCGACGGCTCTTTCCTGAAAATGTCCCCGACCATCGCTGTTGTCACAAATATAGACAGAGAACATCTTGATTTTTACAAAGACA
>JAIFKL010000002.1 GCA_020049595.1 Desulfobacteraceae bacterium | reverse complement strand
GAATAATTGTGTAAACAGTAGGGCGGGACAAGCCGTGTTCGGAACTCAGATGCTCGAAGCGGATGTCATTGTCTCCGGCGTGAACCGGCAATGCGTAAGCAAGAAAACACAGGAACAAAAACAGATAGTTATACATTCGGATTCTCCTGATAACTCATATCGCCATTAAGTTAAGCCCGAAAACTCCCCCCTCGAGGGGGGATGTTTCCGCCGACTCCCCCTTTTAAGGTCTGTGAAACAGACTCATTCTCTGAACCGATTCCTGAAATTCATCCATCAGTTTTTCGACTTCAATAATATTGCAGCAATTCACCTGCTCGGATAAACGCGTGCTGTAATCTGCCAGAAAACCTATATCAAATTCACGGGCAAACTGTCCGACCTTTAATGCAAATTCTTCAATATCGTCAATATAAGATGCCGCACGGAGTTCTTTCAAGATCGGAAGAAATTCATGCTCAAGACGGTAAGTAATTTCAGGCAGCTTTTCGTGTGAAACGATTTCAGGAAAGTTATCAGGCTGAGGCGGTTCCCGACAGGTGAAAATCTCAGGAAACTGCTCTGCCAGCAGGGACTCCAATTCTGAAGTTTCCTGCTCCAATCTAACGATCAGCGAATGAGGGATGTCTGTTGCATTCTGTTTCAGAGTCATTTCAATCTCACAGGCTGTCTTACTCAGCCTGTGAGCCGAGAAATTGGCAGTAATGCCTTTGATAGTGTGGGCATAGAGTTTTATCTCTTTGACATTATTGTTTTCTACAGCAGCTTTCAGCTTTCCGACAGATTCTGAAAGATAGGGGGGAAGGTCTTTCAGAAGCTTTCCCAAAGTTGCTTTATTTCCGCCGATACGGTACAGAAAATCCTGAGCGTCAAAAATGTCGGCAGTAGAGGTTCGGGGTTCGGGGTTCGGGGTCAGAGGCAGCCTCTCACCTCGAACCGCTGACCCCTTACCCCTTCCCAACTGCCTTCGGATCGCTGCTGCTAATTGCTCCGGATCAATCGGTTTTGCCACATAATCATTCATGCCGGCAGCGAGATAACGCTCACGCTGTCCTTTGACCGCGTTGGCAGTCATGGCGATAATCGGCACATTCCGGTTTTCCGACTCGGATTTTCTGATGATTTCTGTAACTTGCACACCGCTCATTTCAGGCATTTCTATATCCATCAGCACCAGATGGTATGGTTCTGTTTCAAGAATCTGAACCGCTTTTTTCCCGCTGTCTGCAATATCTGCGGAAAGACCGTATTTTCCCAGAAGCGCGGATGCCACCTCCTGATTGAACGGGTTGTCCTCGACCAGCAGGATGCGGGCGGGGGTCAGAGGTTCGGGGTTCGGGGTCAGGGGTTCTTCCACCTCGAACCACTGACCTCGAACCTCTGACCTCTTCTCAAACCCCGCCGTGAACCGAAACGTGCTGCCGATGCCTTCTTTACTTTCGACGCTGATTTCTCCGCCCATCATTTCCGCAAGTTTTTTGGAAATGGACAAACCCAGCCCGGTCCCTCCGTATTTGCGGGTGGTTGACGAGTCCGCCTGCGAAAAGGCTTTGAACAGACGGTCAAGACGGTCTTGCGGAATGCCGATGCCCGTGTCGGAAATTTCAAATATGAGGTGAGAGGTCAGGGGTTCGGGGTCAGAGGTCAGAATCGCCTTCTCACCCCGAACCTCGCACCCCGAACCCCTCACCCGGATTTCAATCCCCCCTTTGTGCGTGAATTTGATTGCATTGCTCACCAGATTGAGCAATATCTGGCGCAGGCGTGTCGGGTCTCCGCCCAGATACGGATGAACATCGTCGTCAATCCGGTAACTCAGCCCAAGCCCTTTTTCATCTGCTTTGAGTCCGAGTATTTTAATCACTGTTTCAAGAACTTCTCTGAGATTGAAGGCTGTTGTTTCCAAATCCAGCTTTCCGGCTTCGATCTTGGAAAAATCAAGAATGTCGTTAATCAGCGCAAGCAGAATGTCGGAAGAAACCGCAACCATCCGGGCATAACTGCTTTGCTGTGAATCCAGCTCCGTTTCCAGCAGAAGCCGTGACATATTCACGACGGCATTCATGGGCGTGCGGATTTCATGACTCATATTGGCGAGAAATTCGGATTTGGCGCGGGCCGCGGCTTCAGCGGCTTCTTTTGCCTGATTCAGTGCTTCTTCTGCCAATTTTCGGGAAGTAATATCATGGATAATCGAAAACAGAATGGTATTCCCTTTAAACGGAATCGGAGAAGAATGAACTTCCACGCAGCGGATATCCCCGTTTGCCAATCGGTGACGGAAATTGAAATAATGATTTTTTCCGGTACGGGCTTTTGCCGTTTCCGAGGCAGTTTCTTCTCTGTCTGCCTGATTTATCTGATAAATCGTCAAAGTTTCAAATTCTTCGGCACGGTAGCCGTAGTATTCGCAGGCCGAGCGGTTTGCAAGGATGATATTGCCGGTTTCGGGACCGATAAGGAGCATCACCGCGCTGTGACTGTCAAACATGCTGTGAAACAGGGCTTCCCGTTCCAGCAATGTCTCATTTGCCCGGCGCAGTTCTGCGGTGCGCTCCTCAACCTGTTTTTCCAGATTGATATTCATCTGAGATAAGATATGCCGCGCCTGACGCAACTGATAAGTCAGTCTGAACAGAAAAACAATCAGAAACATCAGCACGCTGAAAAGGCATATAACTGCGATGATTTCTCCCCGGTAGATTTCCCATACGGAATACTGCCGGTTTCTGACAATGCTGCCCGGGGGCAGGTCAGACAGCGGAATATTATATCTCTGCAACGCGATGTGATCGAAAATAAAGCGTGAACCCTGATCGGTTATCACCGGAATGCTGCTGACAGGTTCGCCGCGAAGGATTCGCAGCCCCATCCGAGCCGCTTGCTGTGCCTGAAGCTCGATACTGTACATATAGCCGCCGACCGTGCCGGTGCCGATAAAGTGATCGTACCCGCTCAGGACAGGCACAGACGCAGCCGAAGCCAGTTCCTTCAGCGCGTCAATCGGGCGGTATCTGACGCCGGCGGCATCCTCGAACAGAAGGGAATACAGAATGACGGAAGTTTTCGGCAGCGCCGCCGCGCGGACTTTTATTTCAGACATCGGAATCTGTGACCAGTCTGTAAGTTTAACCCGCCCGTGCAGGGCCTTCCGCAGGGCTTCGATGTGGAGAAGATAGGGCTGGTCCATCCTGCCCGCGCCGTGTACGATGACCACTTCGCTGACAGAAGGACGCATCTCCGGAAGCCATCGGACGCATCGGACAAAATCAACTTCCGAAGCAACGCCGGTTACATCCGGGGGCAGACGGAGCGAGGGGATCCTTCTGGAACTCGTATCATAAAATATCACCGGCGTATCCGGCAAAATTGCCTGCCGGCGGAGTAACCAGATATCCAGCATTTTCGGATCGCCGACAATGACCAGATCAATCGTCATGCCGCGATATTTGCGCTCATAGAAGTCAAACAGGGCGTCTTTATAGGCGGAGTCAGTGAAACGGTTGACATCGAGATATTCATAATACAGACTCAGCGTAATGTCTTTCATCTGATGAAATTCCTCCTGTATCGCCCGCACGGCAATGGTGTTTGCCGGCAGATCAATCTGATACATAGACAGAAACAGGACATTTTTGCTGTTGATACTGACCGGCGACCGGGGGCTGCCCTCTGCTGCCGGACAAAGAAAGAAAATAACCGCGACCGTGAATTGCCGCAGCGCCGCATTTTTTAATAATTTATTCAATTTTGTCATTGTGTTGTCACCTGCATTCAGCTGAAACGGCGGACACGCCGCGCTTTGAACCCGTTTTACTGTGCCGAACTATAGAACGGGTTTAAAACCCGTTTTACTGTGCCGAACTATAGAACGGGTTTAAAACCCGTTTTATATATAGCAACGGCGGACACGCTTCGCTTAGTCCGCCCTGCATTTCATTTCAGGTAAAGGCTTTTGCCAGTCTTTTTTCTCCGAATTTCATGGGAAGTATTACTGCCAAAATACTGCCGGAAAAAGCCAGCGCAAAAGATGCAACTGTCCATATTTTGGCAAAAAAGCTTAAACGTCTGCCCTCAATGCCAGCCATGAAAATTTCATAAACCGGTCCCGCTTCAAGCAGAATCACAAATCCGATATATGCCGCACATAAAACCATAAAAAGAACGCCGCCGTAGCTCGTGACGGTCTGAATCGGATTTTCAGCTTTGAAATCAGGATATGCAGCACCCAGACCGATGCCCAGCGCAACAATCCCCGGCACCAGAAAAAATACCGTGATTACGGAAAGCATCATCATAAAAGGCGTCACTTTGAGAAGCATATTTGTTGTAATAATAAGAAGTTGTGAAAGTATCAGCAAAGGAAAATAATAGATAAAAAATTTTATCCGAAGGAAGGTTTTCAGGGGGATAGGACCGGATTTGACGATCCAGAACGCGTCTTTTTCAGCGCTGACCGCAGGATAAACAAAGCGTGCCGCAAGCGCGGTGAGAACAAACAGCGCAAGTCCCATGTTGAGAAAAGCGAGAAGATTTTGAAGATAAACGGTTTTTACCGGCGATTTTTCAAGAGGAAGCACCTTGAAGTTATAGACATAAATGACCACAAGTCCGGCTATCAGAAACAGTTGCGACCACTGCGTCTGATCCCGGAAAAAAGTCTTGATCTCTTTTGAGACAAAGGCTCTGACGGGACCTGATAAAAAAGCAAAAAGCCGTCTGTCGGATTTTCTGTATCTGAAAAGCCGCGCCGGAGCGGTCTGGGTTCTTGAAAAGCCTTTGAAATAAAGGGCATCCGCGATAAGAATATTTGCAAATATCAGCATTCCCGCACAGGAACATAACATAGCGAGATGAAACAGGCTTTCTCTCACCGAGCCGGTCAGGGCGTTTCTGATGCTGTCATAAGCCCATGTGCTGGGCAGAAACGGCGATGAGGGCGTTTGCAGGTCTTTGATATACATCAGCGTGGAGATAAAGACATCGGGATCAACCAGAAGTTCCGGTTTTAACAGGCGAAACGCAATGTAAAGCAGCATAAAAAGCGCCAGCCCGAGAAAGATGAAAATGCTTTTCATGCGGCTTGCGGGAATAAGGATCACCGCACATAAAATCAGAGCGGAACTGATACAGGACGCGATCACCGCGAGCAACAGCAGCGAGAGAATACTCGCTGCGTAAAAAAATATCCCTGTCCTGTAAGCAATGCCGTAAGCGAGAAAAACCGGAATCATATAGACAATGACCATCCATGAACTTTCAAACATGCTGTCTGTCCACCGGGCGATGAAAATTTTGTAGCTCGGAACCGGCATGGAATGGACAAGAGACAAATCCCGGCTCAGGTAGAGTTTTGAAAGCACGGTGAGAATGCTGCTGAAAATCAGGAGCGCAAAAGCAGTAATATCCAGCATGGAAAGGAGTTTGTAAGCGACAATATCGCCCGCGTCTTCGATGCTTCTGAAATAGCGCAGAACCCGCAGCGACACAGCGAAAATGCCTGCCCAGAACATGATTCCGATGCCGCCGAGCAGTGCGATTCTCAGCACGCTGCCGCTCCGGTGTTTTGAACTGCATGAGTTTTTGGCTGACCAGATGCGTGGTTTTAAAAGTGTAAAAATATGCTTCATTGTTTTTGATTTACCTTTCCGAATATTGTCCCGCAGGGACATATAGAAAATAGCCCGGCCCCGGCTGAAAACAGACATTGCCGGGAAACAATATTTTTTTCCTCAGTCGTCCCTACGGGACTCAATTGAATTTATAACTGTCTGATACCGGCAATGAATTGCCGGGCTATTTTCAACCGTCCCTACGGGACAAAAAAACGCCTGATTCGATCCCGTTTCCCGACAATAAATTGCCGGGCTGTTTTCATAAGTCCCTGCGGGACTGAAACTGATTTGTGTGATCCGTACCCGGCAATATCTATTTTTAGCTTTGGTCCGGGCTATTCTCGGCTGTCCCTGCGGGACTGGAAAACGTCCCCGGAACGCTTCCCTATTTTGATATTGCAATCATAACGGTTTGATGTTATAAAGTCAATTGTTATAAGCAGGGGGAATCGGCGGAAACATCCCGAGGGGGATAAAAAAAGGACAAAACATAGGAGGAATGGTTATGGTCGAATCCGGTGCGCTGAAAGCGCAGGACAGATACCGTGTGGATGTTGAAATCGCGCCTGAATATGCAGTTATTTTGGAAGTAATGTCCAAATATTACGGTATCATGGACAGTGTGAACACTTTTCTCAAAGAACTTTCACATCCGCATAAAAACTGGCAGTTCATCGTCAAAGAAGCCAGGGGATATTCGCTGGATTACTTTCATCTTATGAAAATCCATCCCGATGGTCCCGCGGCTTTTGAACGCTTTGTCAGGATTTTTGCCGCAGCGATTGAAGCAGAAAAAAATCCTGCGGAAATCAAGGCGGATGCCGCCGACAATCTTCTGCTTTTGCTTCAAAAAGTGATAAAATCCGCCGATGCCGATCTTGAGCGATTCCTCCCGGAAATTGACAATGCCTTTCAGCGCATCATGAATTTTCCGGAACCGTATTTCTTCCTCTTTGTCAAAAGTTTTTATCAGATAAAGAAACTCGCGGAAGCGCTTCTCTCTGTCACCCGGCAAAGCTGCCGCATTCATCTGCTGCTGATAAAATACTATCGGCAAACCTACGACTACTGGCTTAACAAAGAAGACCCGCTTCCCCTCTTTGAGAAAGAGGCGGAAGACAGCGCGCACAGGGAAATATTCAGAATTTTTTTTACCGACATATCTCATGAGCAAATCCGGCGATACCGTGCAGAATCGGAGGAAATCGCGGCTGATCTCGCTAAGGACTGTTCCGCGGCATGTCCCTTCGGACATCCTCTTGAAAAGCTTCTGAAATTACCCGGATACGGCGAAATTGCTGAAATTTATCGGGAAATTCCCAAAAAACTTTTTGACGCGGGCGCGGATATGGGCAGGGGCAAGGGATGGAAAGTGATATTTCTTTTTCATATCATGAGTATTTCAGGGCTTTCCATTATCCATGAAGAAGCGTTAAGGGAAATCAACCGCACCCTGAGCTGGCTGATTAACCATGAAAAGCATCTGAATATTGAGAAAATCATCCGAAAGACTTTTTCCATTTTGAAAGCCCGGACTGCCGAATTTCCTCTCACCGCGCTGAACTGCGTGCTGAATATGGGCAGAGGCGTGTATCAGACCGATAAAAGCGAACTGATAACGCTCTATATTGATTCTGTTATCAATCTGGGATTTCAGGCGCCCATGATCGGCGGCGTGGGAAATGACTGGCAGGTGCAGGTCAACAGCGCGCATATCCAGAACATCAGAACTTGGCTTCAGCTCATCGAACTGAATCCGAAATATTCTGTCCGTCTCCTTTCCTACCTGATTATCCACCTTTCCCTCTGCGGCGTTTTTATCAAGGACACCGACCTTTTTCCGCGAGACATTACGCGGCTGCTCAACAGCAGAATTGAACCGGTTTACAATCTTGTGAAACAGCTTACACGGATTTTTCCGGCATATTTCAATGACATCGGTGCAGAAGGCGAACTTCGGGAAGTCTCCACACGCATTGACGAAATCACTCACAGAAAAGATGTGCTGATTCATTTTCTGCGTAAACAGGTTCATGTGGAAAGCAGCAACAGAACCGTTGCGTTTATGGAAGCGCTGTTCTGTTTCTGGACCGACAGGGACAAACAGCATATCGAAGCCTTTGTCCCGCCCGATATCTATGAGCAGATTCATTCGGAAGGACTGTATATTGACGGGATTCACCGGATATTTTCCTATCTCGGGGAAAAAGCCCGGCTCCGGGTCCCCGACGATCTGCTGACCGTCAGGCATGAGCGTCTCAGCCGGCTCCTCAGCGAATGTCTCATACAGCATCCGCAGGCGGACATCTCACCGGAAGATACGGAGCGGATAGGTCTTGCCGTGAATCTGTACAAACTGCTGCGCCAGAAATATGATCTTTCTGCCTGTTCCAAAATCAGCGCGGAAATGGAAAATTATTTTTTTATGATCAAATCAGAGGCATTCCCGGACATCAGCCGCCTCAAAGACGCGCTCGCAACACTTGCCCTGCCTGATGTCAGCGTCAGTGCAAAAATCGGCAGTCTGCTTGATTACATGGAGTTGCTCAAAGAGACAATTCTGTCTCCGCTCACGTATGAAATCAGAGAAGATATTTATAAAAAACGGCATTTTACAGTTGATATTCCCTCCATGTACGGCAGTTATCATGAAAGCAAATTCGACGCACTGGGGCTGACCTTCCGTCTGGAATCTCTTGTGAATGTCCTTTTTGACGAACTGATCGGAAATATAGAACTTCCCCTGATTACCAAAGCCACTTTTCATCAGATTCATGCCTGTCTCAAGCTTTTCGGCAGGGCATTGAAATTGGAAGGCATTTCAACTGTCGAACTGGACCGCCAGTTTCATTTTCTGGAGCATTCGATTGAGATCAAAGGCTTTTCCTTTACACAATATCTCGATATTTTCAAGGGCTTTGCACAGGCAGTGAAGAATATCATCAATGACTACTTCAACAATATTCACGAGGAAAATCTGGACCGGATTCTCACCCAGATACCGGCAGACCAGATTCTGCCGAAATATCTTCCGAGAGACAATGAAGGGCAGATTTCGCCTGAAAGTTACCGGCACCGGGTATCTGAAATTTTTTCCAGAGAACGCATCGCCCATTCTCTGGGGCTTCAGCAGTTGGATATATTTTTAACCCGAATCCTCAACACGCTGTTTCATCAGTCTGAAAAACTGAGAAAAGATCATCTTCAGCAATTGCTCATTTATGATCCCAAGCTTGCCATGACATCTTTGGATACAGCAGGCAGTATCGGTATCATTTATCTGGGAAACAAAGGTCTGAATCTTGCCAGACTGAAAGAGTACGGCATCCCGGTACCCCCCGGTTTCATCATTACCACAGAAGTATTCCGTTTTCGGGAGATGATCGAGAGCTATCCGCCGGCAAGAGAAAATTTTCGGGAACAGATACGGCGTCACATTTCCGAGATGGAAAAAGCCGCCCGAAAGACTTTCGGAAGTCCTGAAAACCCGCTGCTGTTTTCGGTGAGAAGCGGCTCTTCCATTTCCCAGCCCGGGATGATGGACACATTTCTCAATGTGGGAATTAACGAGGAAATCACAGAGGGACTTGCTGTGAAAACCGGCAATATGTGGTTTGCATGGGACTGTTTCCGCCGATTTCTGCAATGCTACGGCATGTCTTACGGCCTCAAGCGGGATGATTTTGATGCCCTTATCGGCGATGCCAAAAAGAAACGCAGGCTGGTTTACAAGAGACAACTGACCGGACCTCAGATGAAAGAAGTAGCGATTGACTATAAGCAGATGATATTGGACTGCGGCATTGAGATTGCAGAAACGCCCTTTGAGCAACTGCTGATGACCGTCAAAAAGGTTTTCGATTCATGGGAATCTGTCAAAGCCAAAACTTACCGCAAAATCATGGGCATATCTGATGACTGGGGAACAGCGGTGACGGTTCAGGCAATGGTTTTCGGAAATCTTTCCGCAAATTCCGGTACGGGCGTGTTTTTTACTCACAATCCCCGATGGTCCGGGGACAGCCTGCGTCTGTGGGGTGATTTCACCGTGGGAAATCAGGGGGAAGATGTGGTGGCGGGCTTAGTCAATACCATGCCGATTTCCATTATTCAGCAGGATATTGAAATGCGGGACACCGACATCACCCTTGAATCGCATTTTCCGAAAATTTACAAGGCATTGGAAAAATGGGCAAACGAGCTGATTTTTCAGAAAGGCTGGAGTCCGCAGGAAATGGAATTTACCTTTGAAAGCCCTTCGGTAAAGGATTTGCATCTGCTTCAGACCCGGGATATGGCCATCAGAGAGCGGAAAAAAGTTCTGACCTTTGATCTCAAAGCCATCGCAAATGAAAAGCTTCTGGGACACGGCATCGGCGTCAGCGGCGGCGCCATGAGCGGCAGAGCGGTTTTCAGCCTTGAAGAGATTGACAGATGGAGAGTCAGCGAGCCGAAAACATCGCTGATTCTGCTCAGAGGCGATACGGTGCCCGACGATATTTGGGAGATTTATGCAGCCGACGGCCTGCTCACAGCCCGGGGCGGTCTGACATCCCATGCGGCAGTGGTGGCGCATCGGCTGGGCAAAACCTGTGTGGTGGGATGCGGTCCCCTTGTCTGCAAAGAAAAAGAAAGGGTCGGCTTTTTTGATCGCACGGAAATCAGATCAGGAGACTATATCAGCATTGACGGGAGAGAAGGTTCGATTTATCAGGGGTTTATCAAATTGGAATCCGAGCATCGGGATGTCTCGGATGAGTGCCTTGAAATTTGAAAACAGATGCGCCTTTGCGAGAAACTTTATCTCTCGCAAAGCACGCAAAGGGCGCAGAGTAAAGCGATTTTTCAAATCGCTTCAGAAGCGAATTAAAAATTCGCTTTACAAAACGGAAGCGGACTTTGCGCCTTTGCGAGAAACTT
>JAIFKL010000153.1 GCA_020049595.1 Desulfobacteraceae bacterium | reverse complement strand
CGCACAATGTCGCCGGTCTGCACATCCCAGACTCTCACGGTTTTGTCATCAGAGGCTGAAACAAGATATTTGCCGTCTTTGGTGAACATGATGTCTCTGATAATTGCCATGTGTCCGCCCGTGTCAATGCTGAGGACGGGGGTTTGGCGTTGGATGCTTCTTTCTTCTGTGTGAATATTGCTCGGCAATTGGGCATTCTCCGGCAGACATGCCGCCATTATCACGGCAATGAGAAAAATGAAACAAAAATGTTTTTTCATGGGATGGTTCTCCTTTTGTTTGTGTTGGGTTGTTTTTTTATTTCGTGTCCTCTTCGTGAAAAATTCGTGCAATTCGTGGCAAAAAATTGCGCCGCAAAATTTATCCACGAATGAACACGAATAAGGCACGAATTTACTTATTATCTGTATGAGTTACGCAGTTGAATTTTTTCGCTGTCTCAGAAACCCCACCCCACCCCCCACTATAGCTGTAGAACGGGTTTGAAACCCACTATAGCTGTAGAACGGGTTTGAAACCCGTTTTACAACTGCTGAGAAAATATGCCGTGAAAAATCAGAATCGGATTGCTATAACTCCTAAAAATATTCATTATCGGAAAAATACAGAGATGTCAAGCAGACAGTGACATCATGACACGACAGGACACGCGGCTGTCAGATCAGATGACAGGCGGCAAAATGACCGTTTTTTTCGACAAGCTGCGGCTCCTGCTCCCGGCATATCTCTGCGGCATACAGGCATCTGGGCTGAAATCGGCACCCGGGGGGCGGATGAAGCGCGCTGGGCGGCGCGCCCGGAATGCTCTGCAATGCTTTTTTTTCTCCTTTCAGACTCGGATAGACGCGGATCAATGCCCCTGTGTAAGGGTGCATCGGATGCTCATATAAAGACACAATATCCGCATATTCAATGATCCTGCCTGCATACATGACCGCAACGCTGTCGCATGTCTCGGCAATGACGGAAAGATCGTGGGAAATAAGAAGCGCGGTGAGACGCAGTTTTGTTTTGAGGTTATTGACCAGATTGAGTATCTGATGCTGCACAATCACATCTGATCCGCTTGTCGGCTCATCGAGAATCAGGAATCTCGGATTGCACGCGGTGGCAATGGCAATCATAACCCGCTGTTTCATGCCTCCGCTCAGTTCATGGGGATAGTTTTTCATCCGCTCCTCGCTGACGCCGACAAGATTCAACTGCTTTTTTGCGATTTCCAGCGCGTCGGATTTGCTCATTTTCTCATGCGCCAGAATCATTTCCGTGATCTGTTTTCCGACAGTCATCACGGGATTCAGGGCATTTTGCGCTTCCTGCCGGACCATGGAAATCTCGGCGCCTCTCAGCAGCCGCATTTCTTTTTCCGGCATGGAAACAAGGTCTTGTCCCCTGAAAATGATTTTTCCCTCAACAATGCGCCTCGGAGGCTTTATCAGGCGGATAATCGCCAAAGCCGCGGTGGTCTTGCCGCAGCCGGATTCTCCGATCAGCCCCAATGTCTCATTTTCCTCTATACGGAGGTCAATTCCGTCAACAGCTTTTGCGATTCCTCTTTTCGTGGAGATATGCACTTTCAGATTTTCAATTTCAAGTAAAGGCATGACCTCAAACCGTGTAAGGTGGGCAGCAAGCTGCCCACCCTACAAGTACAACTGTAGAACGGGTTTGAAACCCGTTTTTTGTGCTGAACCAATTTTATAAAATCAGGCATTTCAGCACTCCGGAATACAACCGTAACCATAGCCCACCTGCTCCTGACGATTTCATTTCTCCGTGTATTCAGGACTCATCACATCTGTGATTGCGGTGCCGAGAAAGGTAAAACTGACAATCAGCGTCACGATGCAGGCGATGGGCGGAACGACCCACCACAATGCCCTTGCCATCACGCCGGATTCAAACGCGGTGTGGAGCATTCCGCCCCAGCTTACGGTTGTGGGATCGCCCAGCCCCAGAAAACTGAGAACCGCTTCCGCATAAATCGCCGCGGTAATCATTAAAACCGCTTGGGCAAATAGCAACGGCAGGACATTGGGCAGAATTTCATAAAACATGAGATACGCGTCGGATGCGCCGATACATCTGGAAGCTTCCACAAAAGGACGCTCTTTCAAAGATAAAACTTCCGATCTCACGATGCGGGCAGTGGTGGGCCAACTGACCATGCTGACCACAAAGACGATGTTCCACAGACCGGGACCCAGAACTGCCGCCATAATAATCATTAAGGGCAGTTCCGGGAGCATCATAAAGAAATCCACGATTTTCATCAGTATTTCTTCAATCAGATTGCCGTAAAATCCTGCGAGCAGTCCGATAAAAGCGCCGGTAACGACCGTGAAAAATGCAGCCGCAAATCCGATGGTCAGCGAAATTCTCGATCCGAAGACAATCTGACTCCATACGTCTCTGGCAAAATCGTCGGTTCCGAGCCAGAACTGCGAACAGGGCGGACGAAGTATATTTTCGTATTCACCGGATTTGGCAGGATCAACCGTTCCCAGAAAAGGAGCAAACACTGCCGCAGCGATGAAAAGCACAATGATGATAAGCCCTGTGCGTCCCATCCGGTGTCCGATGAGGAGACAAAAAAAATCTCCTGTTTTTTTCAGTATTTCAAAGATAAGTCCCTGATCCTCCCGCTCAATCGCCCGACAATTCTTTTGAACGCCGTGCCGCGGCGGCAATTGCTGAGACAACGATCTGCTTGAGGTTGCTGCTCTCCATGACTTTCAAAGCCGCTTCTGTGGTCCCGCCCGGAGAGGTGACTTTCCGGCGCAGGCTTTCCGGAGATTCGTTCCGCTCCGCCATGAGCTTCACCGCACCCTGAAGCGTGCCGAGCGTCAGCGCCGCCGCGTGTTCCGGCGTAAATCCCAAATGAATACCGGCTGCTGTCATCGCCTCTGCCAGATAAAAGAGATACGCAGGTCCCGATCCGGACAAGGCTGTGACCGCATCTAATTTTTCTTCTTCAAATTCAATGACTTTTCCCATTGATTCCAAGATGGTTTTGCAGATGCTTATGTCTTCGGCAACCGCGTAAGAATTTGCGCTCATCCCGGACATGCCGGACAGAACCAGCGCGGGCGTGTTGGGCATCACCCGGATAATGGGCAGATGTTTCCGGGAGATTTCATCTGATTTCAGACCGGGGGGACTGTAAAGCATTTTTTCGATTTTCCGTATCGGGATTCCGGCGGCAATGGAAATGATTAATTTCCGTTCTGTTACAGCATAATCTTTATGCCCTGCAATCTCCGAAAGCACCTGATTCATCTGCTGGGGTTTGATAGCGAGAATCACAATGTCACATTCTGAGAAAAGTTTGAAATTGTCGGTCAAAGTTTTGATGCCGTAGGTCCGGCGCATCATAAGCAAACGCTCCGGGCTGACATCGCTGACATATATGTGTGACGCGGGCGCGATTCCCCCCCGAATAATCGCGCCCGTCATGGCTTCTCCCATATTCCCGGAGCCGATAAAGCCTATTTTTCTGTTTGATTCAGACATATTATTCCCTTCTGATCCTTGAATACCGAATGCGCCGTATTGATAAAATACTTGACTTATTTCCGGTATTTCATTAATTTTGTTGCGTGGATGAAATCAAATGAAAATTTAAGATTTTTTTCATTTTAAATCAAGAATAAAATATGAAACATGAACCGCGAAAAGAGAACCACGAAAGCACGAAAGTTACGAAAAGCACGAAAGAAACGGAGGACGCTGAGATTCTCGTTCCCACGCAGAGTGCTGTAACGAGAAAGCTTTTCGTGCCTTTCTCAACTTTCGTGCTTTCGCGGTTTGTCTTTCGCGCTTTCGTGGTTCTCTTTTCCTGTTCCGTTTTGCAATTCAATATAAATTAAGGAGTATTGTCTTTATGTTTATTATCGGTCATTTTGTTAAAGCAGTGGCAGTGGTCATTGATATGCTTCTGAACATTTACATGCTGATTCTGGTGGCTCGGGCCATTCTTTCATGGGTCAATCCCGATCCCTACAATCCGATTGTGCTTTTCATTCATAATGCGACAGAACCGCTGCTGTACCGGATACGCAAAGCTGTGCCGGTGGTTTTCAGCGGCATTGATTTTTCCGTCATTATTGTTCTGGTGGCGATTGCATTTCTGAGCAATTTTCTGGTGGGCAGTCTTCACGGAATCGCTGCAATGTTTATGTAAATTTTAAATGCAAAGTTGAAAGTGCAAACGAAACCGCACTCCGGAGTGCTGTCATCTTATTAAAAGCGGAGCGAAGCGAATTTTAGCACATCTGGTAAAATTTCATTTCGGCACTCCGGAGCGGAGGGATGCACTTTCAACTTTCATGCGTTTTTCAATTGCAAAGGTAAACTTATGGCAAAGATAGATGCTTTTTTCAAATTGATGCACGAACAGGGCGCATCAGACCTTCACCTTATTTCGGGACAGCCTCCCGCACTCAGACTGAGGGGAGATTTGGAACGGATAAAATATAAGGTGCTGGAAAGTGACGAGCTTAAAGCCATGCTCTACGAAATCGCGCCCGAAGACAAAGTGAAAGTATTTGAAGAAACCGGAGATGTTGACTTCGGTTATGAAATCCCCGGACTTGCAAGATATCGGGCGAATTTTTTTATGCAGAAATGGGGATGCGCCGCAGTTTTCAGACAGATTCCGAGTGACATTCTGACTGCGGATCAACTGGGGCTTCCCCCGGTTTTGAGAAAACTGGCAATGCTCCCCCGGGGACTTGCATTGGTGACAGGACCCACCGGAAGCGGAAAATCCACCACTATGGCTGCTATCATCGATCTTGCCAACAAACAGCGCAAAGATCATATTCTGACCGTTGAAGACCCCATTGAATTTGTTCATAAAAGTCAGGGCTGTATCGTCAATCACCGGGAAATCGGGACACATACCAAATCTTTTGCAGCCGCTCTGAAGGGCGCGCTCCGCGAGGACCCGGACATCATTCTGGTCGGCGAAATGCGGGATTTGATAACGATTCGTCTGGCTGTGGAAGCCGCATCCACCGGGCATCTTGTTTTCGGAACGCTGCACACCAGCAGCGCGGCAAAAACCGTTGACCGTATCATCGAGGTTTTTCCCGAAGGCGAGCAGGCGCAAATCCGCTCCACACTGGCGGACGGTATCCGGGCGGTTATCTGTCAGAATCTGTTCAAAAAAATTCCAAAAGGCAGATGCTGCGCCATGGAAATACTGATCGGCGTTCCCGCAGTCAAAAACCTGATTCGTGAAAACAAGACTTATCAGATCGGTTCTGCCATACAGACCGGGAAAAAGTTCGGAATGCAGCTCTTGGACGATCATATTCAGGAAATGTTGGACAAAGGGACCATATATCCGGATGAGGCTTATCAGAAATCCAATGAAAAGGCGAGGTTCGTTCCTTATCTGAAAACGCCGCCCGATGTGATGGATTAAAATTGAGAATTGAGAATTGAGAATTGAGAAATAATTTTCAATTCTCAATTCTCAATTCTCAATTTCAAAAGGAGATCATTATGAGAAAACCGGAAATAGATTTTATCCTCACCCGGATGTTAGACGCTTACAGCAGCGTTTCCGACCTGAATATTACCGTCGGCAAACCCTTTCAGGTGGAAAGCGCGGGTCAGCTTGTTGCTGTTGATCTGGATCCGCCTTTTAATGAACTCACCCCCTTTCAGACAGAAATTTTTTCCCTGAATCTCATCAACGGAGACCGGCGCCTGACTGAGACGCTGATAAAAGAAGGTTCCTGCGACTCTGCTTATGCGCTCCCCGGCAAAGCACGTTTCAGGGTCAATATTTTTGCCCAGCGGAGCAAATATTCCATTGTTCTCCGCCAGCTTTCCACGAAAATTCCGACCTGCAAAGACCTGAACCTTCCTGATGCCTTCCTGAAAATGGCGGAGGAAAAAAACGGCATTATTCTGGTGACAGGTTCTACCGGAAGCGGAAAATCAACTTCACTTGCCGCGATGCTCAACGTCATCAATGAAACCAAAGCCGTTCATGTGGTGACGCTGGAAGACCCGGTGGAATTTTCGCATCCGCACAAAAAAGCCACATTCAATCAGCGGGAAATGGGTAATGATTTCGATGTGTTTTCCAGCGGGCTGCGGGCTGCCCTCCGTCAGGGGCCCAAGGTCATTCTCATCGGTGAAATGCGTGACAGGGAAACCGTTGATATCGGTATCAGTGCCGCAGAAACCGGACATCTGGTTGTCAGCACCATTCACACCGTGGATGCCGGTCAGGCAATTGACCGTATTCTCGGTATGTTCAGCATAGAGGAAGAAAAACAGTTACGCATCCGCCTTTCCGGTGTCATCCGCTGGATTGTGTGCCAGCGGCTTCTGCCCAAAGTCGGCGGGGGCCGCGTCGCTGCTTTTGATATTATCGGAAGCAATATGCGAATGCGGGAGAGCATTCTCAACGGCGAATCCGAAGGCAAAACTTATTATGAAATACAGCAGGCAAGCGAGGCTTTCGGCATGATGACCTTTGACGGCTACATTCTCAAACTCTATGACAAGGCGCTGATTACTCAGGAGACTGCAATGGCATACTGCTCACGCAAAGGCATCGTGGGCAGAGGCATTGACCGGGTGAAAAGCAAGCGGGGCGAGGCCACCACCGATATTGAAAATCTGGAAATGGACTCGTAATCCTGATTTTTGTACACCGAATTATTCAATTCGGTGAAAGCGAATTGAAAATTCGCTCTACAGCACTGTTTTGTACACCGAATTTTCAATTCGGTGCAAGCTGTTTTGTACACCGAATTTTCAATTCGGTGAAAGCGAATTGAAAATTCGCTCTACAGCACTGTTTTGTACACCGAATTTTCAATTCGGTGAAAGCGAATTGAAAATTCGCTTTACGGCACTGTGAAATTAATTATCTGAAACGCTGTATGTGAAAAAGCCGGAAATGCAAAATCAGTAATTTGGGAATGTCGGAAAAGGAGGTTGGAAAAATTAATTTTTTTATAAAAGCCGGGGTGATTTTTCTGGCAGTTATTTTTTCGGCGGTTTCATCATTCGGGCAAAAAGCCGATAACAATAAAATAATTTTTATTGTGACTCCGGAATGGGACGGTCAGACAAATAAAGACGGAACAGGTCTGTTTTTTGATATTGTCCGAAGCGTGTATGAGCCTGAGGGCATAAAAATGAAATTTGAAATTGTTCCGTGGAAACGTGCGGAACTTATGGTCACTTCAAAAAAAGCCGATGCCCTGCTCGATTCATATATGGAAAATATCGTCGGAAAAGAGATGCTTGTCCCTGTGCATCCTTTGGTTGTGGAGGCTACCGCCGCTGTTTTCAGAAAAGATAAAATATCAATATGGAAGGGACCGCCATCGCTTTCAAATATGCGTGCAATATGGCTGCGGGGTTATGACTTTCATAAAAGTCCGCATCTGAAAGGTGTAATATTTAAGAAATGGGATGAAATTGACGAATATGATACCGCATGGCATCTGCTTGAAAAAAACAGAAGCGATGTCTATCTTGACGCCCGCATTGATATGCAGCGATATATCAATAAGTATAAGATAGATATGAGCCATTACCGGCTGGAAACTGTCGGAGAGGATAAGGGCTATATTGTTTTTGCGAAAACCGGAAAATCGGAAAAACTCATTAAAATTTATGATAAAAATATAAAAAAACTCTTCAAGTCCGGAGAGTTGGAGCGACTGTTCAAAAAATGGGATTATCCGTTTCCGACAGATGTGTGGGAGTGAGGCAAGTGAGAATTGAGAATTGAGAATTGAGAATTGATACAGAGGAAATTGACGTATGGATGTCGTATGTGGAAATTGCAACACAAAAATAAAAATTCCGGACGAGAAAATTAAGAAGATTCCTCCGGGACAGACTTTTGGCATTGCCTGTCCCAAATGTAAAAATAAGATTTCTGTGGAAAACAAGCCGGCGGCTGCTCCTGAAAAGCCCGTAGCAAAACCTGCATCGCCGCCGCCCAAGCCTGAAAAATCGGCGCCGCCTCCGAAGGCGGATAAATCCCCGCCTCCCCCGGAACCGCCTGCGGGCGAAGAAAGCGGCGGCGGCAGTGATGGCGGCGATGAGGGTTTCAGCGGAAATCCCTTTGAGTTTCTGGAAGAAGGAACCAAAACGGCTCTGATATGCGAAGGAGATGCGGGGGCCCGGGCAAAAATCAAGGCAGCGCTGACAGAACTGAAATATCACAGTTCCGAATCTTCCACCCATCGGGACGCACTCAGGCAGATGCGTTTTCATGATTTTGATTTGGTAATCTTAAACGAGCGATTCGGCACCCGGGATCCGGATATGAATCATGTGATCAAGCATGTGGAACAACTGCCGATGGTGACGCGGCGCAATATGTTTGTCGCACTGCTTTCCGAGCGTTTCCGAACTATGGACAATATGACGGCATTTAACAAAAGTGTCAATATTGTTATCAATGTTAAAGATATAAATGATATAGAAAAAATTCTCTCAAGAGGCATCAATGAAAATGATGCGTTTTTCCGTGTTTACAAAGAATCGCTGAAAAAGTTGAAAGGATAAAAATGCAATGAAATACACCTGTTGCGACTATCGGGCGGAAATGATGCTTCTGGGATTGGAAAGGCGTCTGCAATCAGAGAATCTGAGCGAAGAAGAAAAGGCTGCGATTATTGCCGAAATCCGAAAACTGAAAGAAGCAATGGGGCTTGACTGACGTGCAGAGATTCTTCGCCGCGCTAAGAATGACAGGCTACGCTACAAAATGTGCTGTCACCACGGGCGCAACGAAGAGTTCCCACAGCAGAGGCGCACGGCTGTGCGTCTTTTACGAAAGAGATTCTTCGCTACGCTCAGAATGACAGAAAAAAATCAGAATGATACCAATTCGCTTTCAAACAATGTTTTTTGCAGAGACGCACAGCCGTGCATCTCTACGCCGCATATTTTTTGACAGCGAATTGGTATGACATTCAATCTGCGGATATTTCCTCTAAAAAAGAAAGAATTGTCTTATAGCTTTCACGGGAACCAGCCAGCTTTTTTACCACATCGAAAAAAGAAGTTTTATCCATGTCCGCAAGTGTGGGAGACAATCTGAACAAAGGCAAAGGCATATCAACGCCTTTGAGATTGTGTTCAAAGATATAGAACAGCATCAGATCCTGATTCAGCTTGTTCATCTCATTGTGATGCTTTATCACTTCATCGTAGTCCTGCCTCAGAGAAGAACTCTTTTCAACAAGATGCTTATATTCTTCTTCAAAGAGATTCTGAACCAAACGCCGATAGACTTTCTCTCCGATAATCAGCTTTGTTCTGTCGAAATTTTTGGTCGTTCCCTCTATCCTTGCAGCGATATTGATAACAGACCCCAGATAGGTTTCAATTTTTTCAGAACCGACGGTGGATGAAACTTTCTGCACATATCCGGTTTCAAGACCGACGCCGAAAGAAACTTCGCAGCCGTGTTTCCGGTTAAAAGCAAAACAGGCTTTTTCCATCAACTGATAGAGCAAAAGGCTGTAAAGATATGCCAGGCGCTCGTGATGTTCTTCAAAAAAGAATGCCAGAATGCCGTCGCCTGCCGTTGTGATGTAAAAGCTTTTATCCTCCGACACCAATCCGGCAAGCTTCAGCCCCAGCGAGTAGTATTCCTCCATAAACCTGAGAAAATCGTCATTGTCATTTTTTTGAAAGACTTCAAACAAATGCGTGAAATTTCTTATGTCTGAAATCACCACTGTTGAGTCAATCTTGGGATACTTTTCCATAAATCATCTCCTTAATTAATTAGGGGCAGCGGAACGGGTGATTTTGATATGTCATTGTGAGCGCGGCAAAGCATCTTTCTTTGCGCCCTTGGCGTCTTTGCGAGAACTTTTTATTTCAAACAATCGGGAGACAGCCAAAATAAAATAGCGAATCGCAATCACGATAAATGCGAAAGGAATGATGATCTGACACAGCCACGCGGGAATTTGTGCAAATGCCTTGCCCCCGAACTCATATTCCGCCTGAACAAATCGGACACTGTAATAGGCAGCCGATGAACATAAGCCTGCGGTAAAAAGTTCCACGACGCACATCACAATGATTCTGAGACGTTCCGGCAGGTAGCGGGTCATCACATCAATGTTGATATGTCTGCCGTCCCGGCTGGCGAGCATTGCGCCGGCAAGACCGATCCACAGCACCAGAATTCTAAGCAGCACATCTCCCCACACAAACCCGCCTTCAAAGAAGTTCCGCAGAAAAATCTGCGCGGCTGCCATGCCGATCATCAGCAGGAGCAGCCCCACAAGCACAGCATCTTCTATGCGGCGCAGGATTCGGACTGAGGATTGAAGATTGAAGGTTGAAGATTGGAGAATAAAAGTCTTTGATTTGCCTTTATTTTTTGATGTCTTCTGATGTTTTTTTTTCATTTAGTATGCAACCCCATCAATGATGGAAAGCAGAGACACACCGCCGGACTGCCCCTACGCTCAAAAATAAATCTGAAATAATTTCATCTGGTTTCAATCTTTGATCCGGAGCGATAGGCTTCGATGTTTTTTTCCAGAGTATTCACCATTTCCTGAGAGAGTCTGCCGTTTTCAAGCAGAAGTTTGGGAAGCGATGCAGTTCTTTCATGCCATTCTTTCATAGCATCTTCGGGCGGTTTTATAAATTCAATCCCCTGATTCCGCAAAGTTTCCAACGCCTTTACATTGTCTTCCCGATTTTGCCGGTCAATTTCCCGAAACACGCGCCCCAGAATTTCCCGAACCGCTTTCTGATCTTCGGGAAGAATCTGTTCAAAGGCTTTTTTATCCACCGTCAACACCGCATAAATATATAAAAAAGGAATATCTGTCAGATATTTCACCTGCGTATGCCACTGCAAAGCCACAGCGCCGATGGGCGGCGTGGCTACGGTATTGATGAGACCGGTCTGCAAGCCTGTCCGCACATCGGCAATAGACAGCGGAATGGGCGTAATATCAAAGGATTTCACAGCCTCCAGCGCAATTGCATCATTATCGGGAATCCATACCTTATTTTTACGCAGATCGCTGATGAATCGGATAGGAACATTGGCAGACATGATATAGGCAAATCCGCCCTCTGCTATTCCAAAGGCGATAAAACCGACTTTCTCCAGACCGGCAATCAGTATCGGGTCCATCTGTTGCCGAACATAGTCAACTTCCTCAAATGATTGAAATTTCATGGGCAGACAGTAAATCTGAACATCCGGGAAAAACTGTGACATGCTTCCGGTCACTACTGCCCCGCCCTGCAACTGTCCGATACGGATTTTCCGCAGAACCGCTTTGTCGTCACCCATGACGCCCCCGGGATAATATTTGATCTCCACGCGGTTAGCGGTCTTTTCCGCCACTTCTTTTGCGCCTTCCCGCATTTTCTGCATCCACATCGAACCGTCCGGCGACAGCGTGGCGATTTTGAGCGTCACCGCATCCGCCGGATGTGGCAGCAAATTAAGAAATAAGGTAAAAAAGATTATTGCAGTCAGTTTTGTTTTCATAGAGATGTCTCCTCGAAGTTTTACGCACGGAACGCGGAGCGTCCGGGCGGCATTCCCATGCGCCCTTGCGCGGGAACGAAGAAAGTAGAGCGGGTTTCAAACCCGCTTTATAAACGGGCGCGGAACGTCCCGGGCTGCGTTTCCACGCGGAGCGTGGGAACGAAATAAATGTGTTAAGCATTCTTTAAAAATATTCCTCAGCACTTTCCAGCAATTCTTTTGCCTGTTTTTGCGCCAGTGTGTTGCTGAGGACATATCCCGGCACATCGGGGTCCGCCTTCAGCACCTCGTTGAGCAGGCGGTCGTGGAGTTCACGGTCAAACAGCAGGCGTGCATATTGCCGGGCATATACCACCTTTATCATCAGATTTTTCTCACCTGAAATAGCAATTGCCCGTTCAAAATGTTCACGCCCTTCTTCCGGTTTGCCGCCCAGCGCGGGCGGCAGGAATGTTGTCAGTACGCCCAGATACAGATGTGCGCCTCCGTCCTGATAATTTTCGTCCAAGTCAATGACACGGCGCATGATCGCCTCCACTCTGGAGATTTCCGCAACAGCGTTCCAGTCATCCTTGCGGCACTGAATCCAGCCGGCATAAGCTGTTCCCAGCGTGTATAATGCCGG
>JAIFKL010000175.1 GCA_020049595.1 Desulfobacteraceae bacterium | reverse complement strand
GTTTGAAACCCGTTGCCAAAGTAAAACGGGTTTGAAATCCGTTCTACGGCTGCCAAAGTACAACGGGTTTGAAACCCGTTGTACTGAGACCCACGAATATTAATTCACTTTCTTTTCCCTGCCTGCCCATTCTTTGTCGCGCAGCTTGAACTTCTGAATTTTTCCGGTGGCAGTTTTGGGCAGTTCCCCGAATTCCACATGCTTGGGCGCCTTGAATTTTGCCAGCCTTTCTTTGCAGAAAGCGATGATGTCCTCAGCCTTGGGATTTGTTCCGGCTTTGGGAACCACAAAAGCTTTGGGAACTTCGCCCCATTTTTCATCGGGAACAGCCACAACCGCCACTTCCAGCACATCCGGATGACGGTAAATCACATTTTCGACTTCAACGGTGGAGATATTTTCGCCCCCGCTGATGATGATGTCTTTTTTGCGGTCCATGATCTGAATATAATTGTCCGGATGCATGACCGCCAAATCGCCGGAATGGAACCAGCCGCCTTCAAATGCCACAGCGCTTGCCTGCGGGTCTTTGTAATAGCCCATCATGACATTGTTGCCGCGCATCACGATTTCGCCTATGGTCTTTCCGTCGCGGGGAACAGGTTTCATGGTGCCGGGATCAACCACATCTGTGTACATCGCCACGATATATGACACGCCCTGACGGGATTTGAGTTTTGCCTGCTCTTCCGAAGAAAGCCCAGCCCATTCTTCATGCCATGCACAGACCGTATGCGGACCGAATACTTCGGTCAGTCCGTAAGTATGGGTGATCGTCGCACCGATGGATTCCATATTCTGAATCACCGTCGGCGCCGGCGGCGCGCCGGCAGTCATAATCTGCAACGGGCGTTTGAATCTGGCATTATTGGCAGTGGCATACGTTGACATGCCGATCAGAATGGTCGGCGCGGCGCACAGATGTGTAACGCCTTCCTTATCAATCACACGATAAATTTCATCCGGCAGAACTTTACGCAGACAGACATGAGTGCCGCTCATGGCAGTAACTCCCCATGTGAAGCACCAGCCGTTGCAGTGAAACATGGGTAATGTCCACAGATATGTCGAGCGAGAATTGAAACCGATTTCCAGCATTTCGCCCAACGCATTGAGATACGCGCCGCGATGGTGATACATAACGCCTTTGGGCAGTCCGGTCGTGCCGCTGGTGTAATTGATGGTGATGTTCTGATACTCGTCATCCACATCCGGCGTGATCGGATCGGGCGATCCGGTTGCCAGAAATTCTTCATAAGCCATGCCGTTGAGCGGCTTGTCATTGCTGACATCGCAGATATTGACGAATGTTTTGACCTGTTTGAGTTCGGCGACAGAGGGCTTCACCAGTCCGGCAAATTCATTGTCCGCAAACACGGCTTTGGCATCCGAATGATTGATGATGTAACAGACTTCCTGAGACGCCAGACGGATATTCACAGACACCAGCACTGCGCCGATCATGGGAACAGCATAGTGGGCTTCGAGCATGGGCGGCGTATTCGGACAGACAAATGCCACTTTATCGCCTTTGGCGATGCCGATGTTTTTCAATGCGCTTGCGAGCCGGCAGACTCTGGCGTAAAACTCTTTGTAGCTGTAACGTCTGTCGTTATAAATAACGGCTGTTTTGTTCGGATAAACCATCGCTGACCGGCTGATGAAATGAACAGGCGTCAGTACGTCGAAAAAAACATTTTTATGTTCCATTTTTTTCTCCTTAAGGACTTACGCAGTTGAAATTTGCCTTTTTTATTTAACCGCAAACTGCTTTTTTTTTAACCGCAAAGATCGCAAAGTTTTCCGCAAAGTTACGCAAAGATATATTTTGAGACTCTGCGGTCTTCGCGGAAAACTTTGCGCCCTTTGCGGAAAACTTTGCGCCCTTTGCGGTTAAATTATGCGCCCTTTGCGGTTAAATTATGCGTAACTCCTACTCCTGATAATGCCGATTAAGAGTTGAACTTTTCAGGCAATTCGCATTAATAATAAAAAAAACGCCTGCTGATGCTCAGATCAGCAGGCATTTTTATTTTATTTTAATGATGTCCATGCTCGTAGAAGGGCCACTTATGGAAGAACCACTCATTCCACAGCAGCGGGATAATCCACCAGAAATTCCATACCAGCGATTCGCCGTGCAGGAATTTGTGATCCCAGTGCGGATTGCCCAATCCCCAACTGCCGAAACCCATATAATAGAAGAAAATATAGTTGACAGCGCACAGCACAAGCACGCCCGCAGTTCTGAATCCGAAACCGCCCCATGAGTCCACATTGGAAACAGGTGCCATATCATCAAAATAATGATGCCAGGCCAGGAACGGAATCAGAGTAAAACCGGCGATTTCAGCCGCATGATACCACAAAAAGCGCAGCCTTTCAGCATCCTTGTCAATATGATGAAGCATTTCATGCAGCCAGATCGGCGCGATACTGACGCAGATCAGAGCGATGATGTAGGCAAGAATCATATTGATGACAAAGGAAATAAGCCCTTTCCACGGCTGGGGAAAAGGAATCAGGGACCAGGGTTTCATCCGCCATACGTTGGGCGTCATAAACAGAACGATAATTGCCCATTCCCACCATCCGAATACCCAGTGGAGATGATTGAATCCCGCTATGCCGTCCCACCAGGGAAAACTCAGCCCGAAAGATGTTCCCAGCGATTTGCCGAAAACAAGACCCCAGAAAGGCACAATCAGAACTGCATAGAAGAACAGGGTCAGCATGGAACACCATCCGATTTCCGCAAGCCCGGCTTGGGGCTGAGGCAGGTCGCTGGGACGGACGGGCCATTTTCCGAACAGAATCGTTACAAAAGGATAGCTGTAAAATCCGATCAGAACAAAACAGACCACCGCGCTTTCGGCAAAATGTTTTTCCTTCATTGCTTCAAGGGACATTGTTTTGCCGTCAGGCAGGATTGCCTGTCCCATTGCAGCCATTTCGTTGAGATTGCTCTGGCTCAGAAAATTGAAACCCAAGCCCAAAATTCTGTAAAACACCACATGAATGACAAACCATACAACAATAAGGTTTACAACGGTTTCCACAATTCCCCGCATGGGCTGGGGCAGGTTCTGAAAGGGCCAGTCCCCGAGGAACATGTGCTGCCACAATCCGACCAGAATCATCATCGCCAGATACATGACAAAGGGGTAAGGAAAAGCTTTGACCAGTCCTCTCGGATCACTGAAGATAAACCAGGTGATCAGAGCAATAAGGGTGAAAGCGCAAAGGGAAATGATCCCTGTCATCGGTTGTCCCCAACGCGGTTTCAGTTGTTCCATAAAATTATGTCTCCTTCAGAGCATCGTTTATGTTTTTTTTAAGTAAAACAGTAAAAAATTTTCACTCATGTCCGGATGTAGCAGAGGCATGTCCGCCGACATACCCCTGCACAGCGACTGAAAGAAGCAGCAAGCCTTATTTTCCCCATTCCTTGTTTCTCAGTTCCACCCGGCGGATTTTGCCGCTGATGGTCTTGGGCAGTGTTTCGACAAAATCAATCTTTCTGGGATACTTATACGGTGCCGTCACTTTTTTGACATACTCCTGAAGTTCTTTTTCCAGTTCCGGGCTGCCTTTGTATCCCGGTGCCAGAATGACAAAAGCCTTCACGATTTCACCGCGGGTTTCATCAGGGCTGGAAACCACGGCAGACTCCGCCACTGCCGGATGTTCGATCAGCGCGCTTTCCACCTCGAAAGGTCCGATGCGGTAACCCGATGTCAGAATCACGTCATCGGCTCTGCCCACAAACCAGAAATAGCCGTCCTCATCACGATAGGCGCGGTCTCCGGTGATATACCAGTCCCCGCGGTAAACCGAAGCCGTTCTTTCAGGTTCTTTCCAGTATTCTTTGAAAAGACCCACAGGGCGGTTCGGCCTGACGCGGATTGCAATGTCGCCTTCGGTGTTGGCCGGCAGAATTTTTCCGTCTTCGTCAACCACCTGAATGTCAAATCCGGGCGTGGGTTTTCCCATGGATCCGAAACGGGGTTCGATGCAGGGAAAACTGCCGCAGAGCAGCACGGTTTCGGTCTGTCCGTAACCGTCACGGATGGTGCAGCCGGTGGCTCTTTTCCACACTTCGATAATTTCGGGATTCAACGGCTCGCCAGCGCCCACGCAGTGCCGGAGGGTGGGGAATTTGTACTTGCTCAGGTCCTGAAGCACCAGCATTCTGTAAATGGTGGGCGCGCCGCACATCACCGTGACAGGATACTTGGAAAGCAGCTCCAGTGTTTTTGCGGGATCAAAGCGGGTGGTATGGTGGATAAACTGGGCAGCCCCGCAGTTCCACGGACCGAAATAACTGCTCCACGCGGCTTTTGCCCAGCCGGTGTCGCTGATATTCCAGTGCAGGTCTTCGGGTTTCAGGTCCAACCAGAATTTGCCCGTCACCTGATGACCGATGGGATAAGAGGAATGCGTATGGAGCGCCATTTTCGGCATTCCCACAGTTCCCGATGTAAAATACACCAGACAGTTGTCCGTGCTTTTGGTTTTGACGGTTTCAAACTTGTCTGAAGCTTTGCCCACTTCGTCAGTGTAGAACAGCCAGTCTTTCCGGGGAGCGGAGATGACGATTCTGCTTTTGACCGTAGGGCATTTTGCTTTCACTTCATCAAATTTTGCAGCGATGTCATTGTTGGTGATAATGCACACCGCTTTGGATGTATTTGCCCGATATTCCAAATCCTTTGATGTCAGTTGGGTTGTACCGGGGGCAAGCAGCACGCCCATTCGGATGCACGCGGTAAAAGTTTCCCACCATTCGATATTGCGCGGCAGGATGACCATTACCACGTCATTTTGTTTGACGCCTTGAGCAGCCAAAAGATTGGCAAGCTTTTTGGAGGCATTGCTGAGTTGAAGGAAGGTCTTTTTGATCTCGGTGCCTTCGTCATCAACCCACCACATCGCAAGCTTGTTCGGGTCTTTTGCCCATTTGTCAATCACATCTCCGGCAAAATTGAAATATTCCGGAACCTCCCATTTGAATTCTTTATAAGTCTTGTCATAATCGCTCATGTTATGCTGGCTCATTCTGTCTCCTTACGATAGGTCATTACGGCTTTTGATTTCAGCCGACTGTAAAAAATATTCACCTCATTTTTATGATTCGTCAATAAAATTGCGGTTCCGCCGCATTGCGGTCTGAAACGGTCTGCGCCCGCCGGAAAATTCTCAGACTGCCCTGAAAACACCTCCTTTCTTTGATTTTTCAGATGTGAACGAGCGCTCACTCACATAAATTAAGTTCATTTTATATCTATGTATTAAGATTTGTCAAATGATTTTTTTATTCAGACAGAATTTAAGGAAAGTCTTTTTAAAGTCAGACTTTTAAAATCGAAATTTTTCAATGTGTTCAGTTTCAAGTTTCAAGTTTCAAGTTTTCAGTTCGCCTGAAACTGAAAAGCGGAAACTTGAAACTGAAAATAATTTGAGTTGAAAAAAATAAAATTTTCAGTTAGTATGATTTATTCAGATGTTATAATGATATATTACAAAATTCGGATGCAGGTATGAATCGTGTTTAATTCTGACAGTACCGGAGCGATCAGCAGCATACCCGCATAGAAAAACGGATAAAGGAATAAAAAAATGCTTGACCCGAAGACAGATTTTTCAGATTTCATGCCTGATTTCATAAAAGTGTTGCATGACATATACGAGAATCAGATGCCGTTTAACAGACTGCTCGGAATACGGATAATCTCATTAGACATGGAGGATGTCTGTGTAAGGGTTGACAGCAGGCCGGAATTTATCGGAAATTATGCAAAAGGCATTTTGCACGGGGGTGTTATATCATCTGTTATTGATCTGACCGGCGGGATTATTGCCTCGGTGGGCGTACTGAAAAGAATGGAAGGATGCCCGGTTGAGGAAATCATATCGCAATTTATAAGAATGGGAACCATTGATCTGCGGGTGGATTACCTGAGAGCCGGCAGGGGAAATTACTTTCTCACAAAAGGCACTGTCCTGCGGACCGGAAACAGGGTTGCGGTCATCCGAACCGAATTCCGAAATGATGAGAACCTGCTGATCGCCGCAGGGACAGGAACATATCTGGTCGGATAGGGGCAGAGGCTCCCGACGGCATCAATGCGGTCCCCGCTGTCAATCTGCCGATGACATTGCCGCAACATGTCGGAACAAAAGTGAAAATATATTATAATGAAAATATATCAAAAAACAAAGAATGAACTCATTCAGGAACTGGAAACCATGTATCAGCAGTTGACCCGGCTCGAAGGCAAAATTGCCGAGTTGGAAAAGCAGACAGAGGCTCAATCCCAAAAACCGGCAAATCGTCTGCCGAGAAAAGATATGAATGCTTCTATCGAGTTCGTAGCGGATTTTGATATTGTCTATGCAAAAGGAATCAATATTTCCGAAGGCGGTATCTGTTTCGAGCTGACTGAAGATTTGCCTTTTGAGATGCAATTCACATTGGACGGCGAGCTTCACAGACACCGGGCGCATCTGATCTGGGTGAAACGTCTTCCCGACGGCGGCTACCGTTTCGGACTCAAATTTGTCGAGCCTGAAGCCTATCCGACATTCTGATACTGCGATGTAGGGTGGACAAAGCGAAGCGTGTCCACCTTTTTTTCCGCAGCATTTCCGTTCGGCGGACACGTTGCGCTTTGTCCGCCCTACGGAGTCCTGTGCTACGATCTGTAGGTTTAATGACAACAAAAGGAAAACAATTATGAAAATTATTGTGGCTTATGACGGAACCAATGCGGC
>JAIFKL010000032.1:2761-11292 GCA_020049595.1 Desulfobacteraceae bacterium | reverse complement strand
CTGTTGTAGAAATAAATCTGTTTTTCCATAGTTGTCAAAATATTATCTGCTTAGATTACTCAGATTACTCATTCCCACACGGAGCATGGGAACGAGGTATGATGTCAAAAAGCATTTCCTCACAAGTAAAAGGACAAGTAAATCTCAGGGATTTTGCCATAAGTTTCATGCCATCGCTATTCTTATTTCCCGATCCGTATTTCGGGTCCCCCATGACCGGAAAGCCGATCATCTCAAAATGACGCCGTATCTGGTGCATCCGTCCGGTCAGAATGACTGCATTGACAACAGAGATATTCTTTTCCGGCAGATACGCAATGACTTCAAATTCAGTCACGGCTTTTTTATTGTCAAGCGGCAGTTCTATCCGTTCTTTCAGTATGTTGCGTGACAGATTGCCAAGCACTTCAACTTGATATGTTTTCACAATCTGATTGTTCTGAAAAAGTTGTGAAAGCTTGGCAGCGGCATTTCTGCTGTGAGCCAAAAGCAGCAAGCCCGATGCCTCGCGGTCAAGGCGATGCACGACAAAAATTTCCCGCCGGGGTTTGAAAAAAATCTCTGCCTGCCGCAGCAGCGAGCAGTGATCGCCGTACATTGTGCCTTGAGTCATCAGCCCTGCTGTCTTGTACCACACGCTGTAATGTTTCATATCTTTAAAGCAGTTACCCAGTGGGGGCGTGATTGAAAGCAGATTTTCATCATAATAAAGCTCCAGCGCATCGCCGGCTTTAATGCTCATACTCGCTCTGCGGATGCGCCGCTGCTTTCTGTTTCCGGCTTTCAACCATGCCGCACCTTTGTTCATGGCGTCTTTGATTCTGATTTTGGAAAGCCCGGTATGCAAGGCAAGAAAATCGCAGGCGGTTTCAGGGTCTCCGGGACAAATATTTTTTTTAAAAACGAATTTTTTCATGACATAAAAACAGCCCCGTGTCAGTCTTATTCTTTCGTATTTTCGTATCTTTCGTGCTTTCGTGGTTCCCTTTTCTCATATCACAACTTTAAGAATTGTCAAAACTGTTTTTTTCAGATAAAAGACAAACAGAGAATAAAGGTTCTCGCAAAGGCGCAAAGTTCGCAGAGAAAAAGAAAGAAATAAGAATAAAATTTTAATACCTTTGCGCTCTTTGCGTCCTCTGCGAGAAAAAGGTTCTCGCAAAGGCGCATCTATTTTTAGCCTGGGCCGCAGAGCGGTCTCAGTAAAGCGATTTTGCAAATCGCTTTAAAGCGACCCAAGCTGAAAATAGAAAAATTCGCTTTACTTTGCGTCCTCCGCGTCTTTGCGAGAAAAAGGTTCTCGCAAAGGCGCAAAGTTCGCAAAGAAAAAGAAAGAAATAAGAAGAAAATTTTAATACCTTTGCGCTCTTTGCGCCCTTTGCGAGAAATAAAACCTAAACACTCAAACAAAGGCATCAGGTCATGGAACGCATCAAAATATTCAGGCTGTTAAAGTCAGAGATTCCGCCGGATCAGGTTTTAATCAAAGGATGGGTCAGAACCCGCCGGGATTCAAAGGATTTCTCTTTTGTCGAGGTCAATGACGGATCATGTCTGAGCAATATGCAGGTGATCGCAAATCAGACATTGAGCAATTATGAAGATGTAAAAAAACTTTCTACCGGCTCTGCAATTGCCGTCAGCGGAAAATTGGAGGCGTCTCCGGGAAAAGGGCAGAAATGGGAAATCCGGGCGGATCGCATTGACATCATACAGATTGCCCCGGATACCTATCCCTTGCAGAAAAAACGCCATACTGACGAATTTTTACGCAGTATCGCACACTTGCGGCCCAGAACCAACAAATACGGTGCCGCATTCCGCATCCGCTCCGAACTCGCGTACAGCATTCACAAATTCTTCAAAGACAGGGATTTCCGATATGTCCACTCGCCCATTATTACCGGCTCGGACTGCGAAGGCGCGGGCGAAATGTTTCGGGTCACAAGTCTTGACTTGGAACATCTGCCGAAAAAAGAAGGAAAGACTGATTACGCCTCGGATTTTTTCGGGAAAGAAGCCAATCTGACCGTTTCAGGTCAGTTATCTGCTGAAATGTTTGCGCTTTCGCTGGGAGATGTCTATACTTTCGGTCCCACATTTCGGGCGGAAAATTCAAACACCCGGAGACATGCCGCGGAATTTTGGATGGTAGAACCGGAAATGGCATTCTGCGATCTTGACGGTAATATGAAGCTTGCGGAGGAATTTATTAAATATCTGGTCAGTTATGTGACGGCGGAATGCAAAGAAGACCTTGAACTGTTTGCAACTTTTGTGGACAAAACTTTGATGCCGACACTGGAAAATATCGTGTCTTCGGATTTTGTCCGCCTGCCCTACAAAGAAGCAGTAGAGATTCTAATCAAGTCCGGGAAAAAATTTGAATATCCTGTAGCATTCGGGAAAGATTTGCAGACCGAACATGAACGCTGTCTGACCGAAGATCATTTTCAAAAACCGGTCATTGTCTATGACTATCCCAAAAGCATCAAGCCCTTTTATATGCGTGTCAACGATGACAATGAAACGGTGGCGGCAATGGATGTGCTTGTGCCGGGCATCGGCGAGATCATCGGCGGGAGTCAGCGGGAAGAACGCCTTGAGGTGCTGCTTGCCCGCATGAAGGAAACGGGCTTGTCCGAGGAAAACTACTGGTGGTATCTTGACTCACGAAAATACGGAAGCGTTCCGCACAGCGGTTTCGGTCTGGGATTTGAACGGCTGCTCATGCTGGTGACGGGGATCAGCAATATCCGGGATGTGATTCCTTTTCCGAGAACGCCGGGGAGTATTGAGTTTTAACGTGAGGCGGAAAACAATGAGTATGCTCACGCTCCAACTGCGAAAGTAGAGCGGGTTTGAAACCCGCTTTTCGTTAAATTCAGCAGAGCGCGGGAACGAGATAAACGAGTTAAAAACTCGTTCTACTTTTGCAGTTTTAACATGAGGCGGAAAACAGCGAGTATGCTCACGCTCCAACTGCGAAAGTAGAGCGGGTTTGAAACCCGCTTTTCGTTAAATTCAGCAGAGCGTAGGAACGAGATAAACGAGTTAAAAACTCGTTCTACTTTTGCTGTCGGAGCGTGGGAATGAGATTGCTGTTGTCTCAAATATCCCCCCTGCCCCCCTTTAAGAAAGGGGGATTAAGGGGGATTTTCATTTCATTTTAGTCAACTTTAGGACGAGGCAGAACTTTTGCCTGTTCCGCAATTTCGGGAACTTTATGCTCCCACTCGATAGCCATGAGATGAACGCCGGCAACGCCTTTCATCTCTTTAAATTCCTCAATTTGCTCACATGCGAATTTGATGCCTTCTTCGGCAACCTTCTTTTTATCCACACCCTGAAGCCGTTTGATCACCGCATCCGGCACATCCATTCCGGGAACTTTTCCCTGCATATATTTTGCCATACCCACGCTTTTCAGGGGCGTCACACCGGCAAGAATATAGGCTTTTTCCGTCAGTCCCATGTCATTTGAACGACGGATCCATTCCCTGAATTTGTCCATGTTGTAGATGCACTGGGTCTGAATAAAATCCACGCCGGCATTGATCTTTTTGGCAAGACGGTGAACACGCCATTCAAACGGCTCTGCAAAAGGATTTGCCGCCGCGCCGATAAAGAGTTTCGGCGCCTCGTCCAAATCCGCGCCGCTGAGGAATTTCTTCTCATCGCGCATCTTTTTGACCATTTGGATCAACTGCATGGAATCTATATCAAAAACACCCATTGCCTGCGGATGGTCGCCGAACTGCTGGTGGTCGCCGGAGAGACAAAGCATGTTCCGAATACCGTGAGCATACGCGCCCAGAATGTCGGACTGCATGGCAAGGCGGTTTCTGTCCCGGCAGACCATCTGAAAGTTGGGTTCAAGCCCCTCCTGAATCAGCAGCAAGGAGGCTGCCCAACTTGCCATACGCACCATAGCGGTCTGATTGTCCGTGATATTGACTGCATCCACATTTCCTTTGAGAAAAGCGGCTTTTTTTCTCACCTCTTCAGCATTTGCGCCCCGGGGCGGTCCCAGTTCGCCCGTAAATGCGAAATGACCTGCCCTTAAAACTTTTTCGAGATTGCTTCCTGCTTTTAATTCTTCCATATATCATTTTCCCTTTGGAAATTTGAAATTTAAAATTCGGAAATCCGGTTTCCAATTTCCAATTTTTTTTTATGCCACTTCATTTTTCTTATAACCGGGCTGAATGACGGTTCTCGGCGTCTGGTTTCGCCAGTCCTGGGGCGGAACCACGTCCATTATCAGATTTAAACGGCCCTGCTTTGAAAGCCGTTCATAAATCATAAACCACGCGCAGGGCTGATCTTTGTTGATTTCGCAACTGCCTTTGTTCGTGCCGCCGCAGGGACCGTTATACAGACCTTTGGCGCACATGGTCACCGGGCAGATGCCGCCGGTCATTCCCAGCACACAACTGCCGCAGGAACGGCATCGTTCTTCATACCATCCCACCCCCTGGTTTATACCGATAAAAGTCGTATCAACCGCAGGGAAAACCGGTTTTTCCGGATATCTTTCCGCCAGAAACTGAATGCCCGCGCCGCAGGCCATGGAAAGAAGTGCCTCATAGTTTCCGACAACTGAATCCAATGCCTCAAGATATTCCCGGTCGCACTGCCGTTCCACCGTGAATTTGCCGATTTCAAGCGGATTGTCTTCCATTTTTCTTGCCATATCCAATTCAGCGGTCAGAACATCAACTTCTTTTTCTCCGCCGGCAAGACATACGGCAACACAGGTTCCGCATCCGATGTTCAGGACTTTTTTATAGTCCTTGAGCATGTTCTTTATATCTTCAAAAGGTTTCCTTTTGGCTACTATCATCTGTTCTCCTCTAGTAGTATGGTGGGCATCAAATGCCCACCATACAGCCAAAAACTATTATTCCATTTCAGGATGAAAAACATTTACTTCTTTTAGATCATCTCCGAGGTATTCACGTTCTCTGGGCCCGAGTACGCCCAAAGAGAGACAGATGAGGGTCCACAGGTGAACAACAGGGTAATGTCCCCCGTAATGCTCGCTCAACTCATGAATCTGGGCATGACAGTTATGACACCCTGCAATGCAGTAATCAGCCCCGGTTGCCTTGATCTGATCATCTTTCAGCTTGCCGTAAGCCAGCCGCTGATCCTTGTATCCTGATTGAAGGAATCCGCCGCCCCCGCCGCAACAGTAGTTGTTTGAACGGTTGGGAACCATATCAATGAAATTTTCTTCGCCCACAACGGATTTCACCACAAAGCGCAAATCTTCCGCAATCGGGTCTCCGTAACTCTTCCGCACGATCTGACAGGGATCCTGAACAGTAAACTTGATTTTCAGGTCTTTGTTCCAGTCAGAATTGACTTTCAGTTTGCCTTCACGGATCCATTTTGCGTAATATTCATAAATGTTCTTTACAACAACTTTGTGCTCAATATTGAATTTTTTCAGTCCTGCCAGGACTGAGAAGGTGACATGCCCTCACTCCGTATTGAGATAAGTTTTGCACCCCAGCGCATCAGCCTGATTAATCGTCGTTCTGGCGAGCGTTTCCCATGCGTCATTGTCAGCAAGGAACATGCAGTAGTTTTCACCGCCCCATCCTTTGCTGCCGTAGGTCCAGTTCACTCCCGCGAGATGAAGGATTTTCCATAACGGCACCATCTCATCCGGCTCTGTCACCGGCTCTCTGGAGTTCTGATTCAGGAAGAACTCCGCGCCCTCTTTGTCAATAGGCGCTTCCATTTCCGCAAATTCAGGCTGTGCTTCCCGATATTCCTCAAGCACATCCCCCACCACAAAGGAAAAATCTTCCGGAGATGTTCCCATGGCGCTGCGGCTTTCGTTTCTCAATGCCATGTCACAGGAACCCAGTATGCCTTTGGGACGCTGATCTCTGGGCCAACTGGCACGGGCATTATACACAAGCTGCGGGATGTCAATTTTCATGGGGCAGACATAGATGCAGCGCTGGCACATCGTACACATCCACACCCAGGGCGTACTCATGATTTCCTCGTCCATTCCGAGCGCAGCCATGCGCAGGAATTTTCTGGGGTCCATGCCTTCCAATCCCGTGGCAGGACAACCGGAAGAACATGCGCCGCATGTGAGACAAAGGTTCAGGTTCCCGCCTTCGGGGAGGAGTTCCTTCACCTTGTCCATGAAAATGCTCTTCTTTTTTCCGCCGAGTTTTATTGCTTCTTCAGCCATAATTCCTCCATGTATTTCTTCCTGTTTCCAAACCTTTCCTACAAACTGAGTTTTTTCAGAAAATTCAGCTTCTTAAAAATTCAGTTTCGAGATTTGGAAACATAAAGAAATCGTCAATATCTAATTCAGTACCCATTTTTTTAAAGGGTTTGGTCCAAGTTTTTTGATATGCTCGGTCATCTCTTTTGCATAAGCCGCAAAGGTGGGGCCTTCGCCTGAAGAAAGATTGTACATCCTTACTCTGTCGCCTTCGAGACCGACTTCTTCCAACAGCATCCGAACATGATTGACCCGTTCCCGGCATCTGAGATTTCCTTCATTATAGTGGCACGTTCCTTCGAGACAGCCGACGCAGTAAACGCCGTCCGCGCCTTTCTGTATGGCTCTCAGCATGTGCATGACATCCACTTTTCCGGTGCAAGGCACTCGTATGATCTTAATGTTTGACGGATATTCCAGTCGCATGGAACCTGCCAGGTCCGCGGCTGGAACCTGCCAGGTCCGCGGCCGAATATCCTCAATAGTCACAGCAAAACGCAATAATTGTCGGTTCAAAATCCGCCATAAAAACCTCCTGATTGAGAAGTGAGAATTGAGAATTGAGAAATTATCTCGTTCCCACGCTTACAATTCTCGTTCCCACGCTCCGCGTGGTAATGCAGCCCGGAATGTAAAACGGCCAAGGCTAAAAATAGATAAACCCGTTCTACGTTACCCCATCCGCGTGGGAACGAGATAACTTGCTATCTATTTCTCAATTCTCAATTTTCACTTCTTAAACCGCTTCCATCAAGGCATCAATCTTACAGGCACCGCTTCCATCAAGGCATCAATCTTACAGGCGATCTGATCATCTTCATAGAAGCTTAACTGAATTGCCTGTCTCGGACAGACACCCGCACACACGCCGCAGCCGTGACAAATCGCCTCGTTGATCTCAATGACTTTCGTTTCCGTATTGAAAACAGGCACGCCGAAAGGACAGGAGCGCACGCAGGTCAGGCATTTCACGCAATGATCCGTATCCACTTTTGCCGTAATTGCGGAAAGCTTGATTTCGTCTTTTGCCAAAAATGTCGTTGCCCTTGACGCGGCAGCCTGAGACTGGGCGATTGTCTCTGAAATCAGCTTGGGACCGTGGGCAGTTCCGCAAAGGAAAACACCTTCGCTGGGCATGTCCACCGGGCGAAGTTTCACATGCGCTTCAATGAAGAAGCCTTCCGGGTTGCGGTTGAGTTTCATAATCCCGCTGAGTTCTCCCGTATCTTCGGCAGTCATTCCCGCGCTGAGGGTCAGCAGTTCCGCAGTAATTTCAACTTGCTGTTGCAGAATATGATCTTTTACCGTAACAACAATGCCTTCAGAAGAACTCTTCACTTCCGGGGGCGCATCTTTGTCAAAGCGGATAAAAATAACGCCCTGTTTTCTCGCTTTTTCTGATATGAAGCGCATTCTTTACCGCACTCTGACAGCAGATTCTGGAGCAGTTTTCGTTTTCCTGATTTCGGGAACCCACGCACTGGATCATCACTACGGTCGAAAGATCGGAAGCGCCTTTTGTCTCAAGCCTGTCTGTCAGTTCTACCTGAGTCAGCACGCGCTCGTCCTGACCGTAGAGAAATTCTTTGGGCTTGTATTCTGTCGCGCCTGTGGCAACAATAATCACGCCATGCTTGATTTTATGCCGCTCTGTGCCTGCAAGAACTTCTGTGGCAAAATTGCCTTTGAAGCCTTCAAAACCCACAATCCGGGCATTGGCAAGCACCTGAATTTTCTCATTTGCCCTGACTTCGGCAATAAGCTTTGAGAGATAAGCGCGGATGTCATCGCCTTCGATGGTATGGTGAAGTTTCCGTGCAAACCCGCCCAATTCAGGCTCTTTCTCCACCAGAACCACTTCAAAGCCCTGTTTGGCAAGACCCAGCGCGGCGTTCATTCCCGCAATACCGCCGCCGATGATCAAAGCCTGCTTGTTGATATGAACGACTTTTTCCTCAAGCGGCTTCAGTTTTGCCGCTCTTGCAACAGCCATCCGTACAAGGTCTTTGGCTTTATGAGTGGCAATTTTCGGGTTGTTGGAGTGAATCCACGAATCCTGATTCCGAATATTTGCCATTTCAAAGAGATATTTGTTCAGACCGCAGGCTTCCAGCGTTTCCATGAACATGCCTTCATGGGTTTTGGGGCTGCAAGACGCGACGACCACCCGATTCAGCTTGTGTTCAAGTATCTTCTCTTTGATCTTGTCCTGCGTATCCTGAGAGCAGGTAAAGAGATTCGAGTCCGTAAAAACGACATGGGGAAGCGTTCC
>JAIFKL010000032.1:0-2753 GCA_020049595.1 Desulfobacteraceae bacterium | reverse complement strand
CCTGAGCCGCCACATCCATCTGATCGGGAACTTTGATTGTCTTGACATCTTTTCCTCTTGACTCAGCCAGATCGCCGCCTGCCAGACATGCCGCAGCGCTGGCTTCGGTCACGGAACCCGGAATGTCTTTGGGACCCTGGAACAGACCGCAGGTATAGATTCCCGCACGGTTGGTACGCACCGGCGCGAAAGACTCGGTGTTGACAAACCTGTATTTGTTCAGTTCAATGCCGAGACGCTGCGCCAGTTCCACCGATGTCTGCGGTATCTGCAAGCCGACAGACAGCACGACCATACTGAAGACTTCTTCATTCATCGCGCCGCTTTCATCTGCAAATTTCACCTTCAGATCGCCGGTTTCAGGCTCTTCGGTAATCGTATGAATACGGGCTTTTATAAACTTCACGCCGTCTTTGTATCGGGCGCGGTTGTAATACTTCTCGTAATCCTTGCCGAAGGTTCGGATGTCCATGTTGAAAATCGTACAGTCCAAATCTCCGTGAACATGCTCTTTGGCGATCATTGCCTCTTTGATGGCATACATACAGCAGACGGATGAGCAATATCCGTTGCCGCTCCGGTTGGTATCCCGTGATCCCACACATTGCAGCCATGCGATTTTCTTGGGTTCTTCTCTGTCCAAGGGGCGCATGAGATGACCGAAATAGGGACCCGACGCGCTCAGAATTCTTTCAAATTCCTCGCTGGTAACGACATTGGGATATTTGCCGTATCCGAGGTAGTCAAGCTTTGAGGGATCAAAGCCCTGACTGCCGGAGGAAAGAATGACGGAGCCGACCGTGAGAGATGACTCGCGTTCTTTGTCGTCATAGTTGATTGCCTTTGCGATACACATATTTTCGCACAGACCGCAGCCGATACAGGTGTCTGCGTCTATGGCAAAGGCAAGGGGAACGGCTTGCGGGTACTCAATATAGGTTGCCCGCCGGTCATCAAGTTTGAGGTTATATTCGTTGACAGCACTTACCGGACAATGCCTTGCACATTCTCCGCATCCGGTGCATTTGACCGGATCAATGTAGCGGGGGCGGTTGACTAACGTGACATTGAAATTTCCGGGTTCGCCCTCGATGCTTTTGACTTCACTGTTGGTAATCAGATTGATATTGGTATGCCGGCCGACCTCGACCAGTTTGGGTGAGATCACTCACATGGCGCAGTCGTTGGTCGGAAAGGTCTTATCCAAGCGAGCCATCATGCCGCCGATGGTGGGCGATTTATCAACCAGATATACATTATAATCCGAATTTGCCAGATCGAGCGATGCCTGCATCCCCGCAATACCGGCGCCGACAACCATCACTGATCCGCTTTTTTCAGCCATAAATCCTCCATTTGAATGAGAAATGAGCTGTAGAGCGGGTTTAAAACCCGCTTTACGGACAATTTATTTCTCATTTCTCAATTTTCACAGCGCTGCAAATACAGGTATCTTGTTTTCCATGCCTTTGAATGTGACCATGCTTGTCTTTTCCATGTCGGCAAGGAGGTAGGAAATCCGTCCGAGATTGATGCCCGTTCTCTCGCTGATGGCTCTGACAGATGTGCTTCCCTGTTTTATCGCACACAGAATGAGACATTTGTGATATTCTCTTTCCAAAACCGAATCCAGAGCGGATTCAAATTTTTCCGCATCCCATAAGCGTCCGTAAACATCGCCTTTTTTGATGATGGAAGTCTCTTTACCCACCATCCATCGCAGAAATTCACGGCTCATAGCTATTTCCGCCGCTTCCAATTCCAGCGCAAAAGCTTGGGGATCAAACTTTCCCTGAGCTCGGACAGATTCGGTTACGTTTGTGACTACTTCTGTAAAACGCCCGGCTTCCGCAGATGATACCCATGCCAAATGAAGCCGCTGCGCGCCGATGCCGCTAATTTCCAATAATTTCTGGGTCAAACGGATTTTCTTTTCAGCCTGAACATTACCTTCCAGGTAATGGCAATCTCCGAAATGTCAGCCGGACACCAATACGCCGTCGCATCCCTGTTTGAAGGCTTTCAGGATAAATAAAGGATCAACTCTGCCCGAACACATGACCCGCACGGTTCGGATGTTGGGCGGATACTGCATCCGTGACACGCCCGCCAGATCTGCCCCGGCATACGCACACCAGTTGCACAGAAAGGCTACGATTTTGGGTTCAAAATTTTCCATATAGATATTACCTCTTTGTTTTGAAGGAGTGCTAAAATGAAATTTTAGCAAACCGGAGGAGCAGAAGACTGAGGAGGATAACGCTAAAATTTCATTTTAGCACTCCGGATCGCCTGCCTCTAACCCCTTACCTCTGACCCCTCACCCCTCCTCATACAACCGCGCAGACAGACGCGACGATTTGTTCTTTTCGGAAATGAAGCATGTCAATGGCATGTTGCGGACACGAAGACGCGCACAGTCCGCAGCCTTTGCAGGACGCGGGAATGTTCTTTGCCCGGTATCCTTTTCCGGTATCTTCAAGGATAATCGCGCCGAAAGAACAGACCTCCGCGCAGAGACCGCAGCCGATACATTTTGTCGCATCCACCTGAGAAACCAGCGGAGAGACCTGAATTGCAGGCTTTGAAAGCACGGTTACAGCACGGCTTGCGGCAGCCTGCGCCTGAGCAATACTTTCCTCAATGGGTTTGGGATAATGCGCCAGCCCGCAGAGGTAAAGCCCGTCTGAGGCAAATTCCACAGGGCGCAGCTTCGCGTGCGCTTCCAAGAAGAATTTCTCAGCATTGAGCGG
>JAIFKL010000306.1 GCA_020049595.1 Desulfobacteraceae bacterium | reverse complement strand
ACAGCGACATATACCGATGGAAGTTCAATGTGGGACTGGATATCATGATCATGGAGCATATATTCGCTTCCCTCAGTTACAAGGAGGAATACGACAATTCGCCTGAATCCATAATGGGAATCCGCAAAAGGGATACTTCCATCGGCGCGGGTGTGAAAATAAGTTTTTAAGATGAGGAGCGTCAAAATCTTTGCAATAGTAAAACGGGTTTGAAACCCGTTCTACAGCAAACCGGACAGTAAAACGGGTTTTGAAACCCGTTCTACAGCAATGAACAGTAAAACGGGTTTGAAACCCGTTCTGTCTGTAGGATGATGAAATTTTGACAAAATGATTTTTTTTGCTTTCGTTATTTTCAAAACGTATGGTGTGATCTGTCATTTCAGTCCACCGCAAGTCGAATCTATTTTAATAAAATTCGGTATAAGATCGGCTGAAAGATTCCTCACTGTGTTCGGAATGACAGCACTGAGTAAGGAGAAAAGAAATGAGGAAAAAACGAAATATCGTGTTTGATAAAACACCTTATCTTTTTGCAGCGATGCTGGTAGTGATGATGTCTGCTTTCGGGTGCAGCGGCGAACATGAGGACTATGTGTCCGAAAGAGAAGGACGTTTTATAGACAGTGCGGTTCAGGGTCTGAGCTATATTTCCGGGGGGCTTACCGGCGTAACCGACGCGGACGGCACTTTCTTCTATGAAAAAGGCAAAAATGTTACCTTCAAGCTTGGAAACATTGTACTCGGGTCTGCGACAACCGTGCTGACACTGGATGTAAACAAAGCGGAACTTGCTCCGGCTGTTCTGACGCTGACGCCCAGAGATTTGGTTTCCGCAGCGGAAAGCGACAGAGACCCGCAGGTGACAAATATTCTGCGCTTTTTGCAGACATTGGATGACGACGCGAATCCGGATAACGGCATTCTTCTGTCAGAATCCGTGAGAGAAAAATCAAAGAAATACAGTACAGAAGTTGACTTTTCATTAAGTTCGAGCGAATTTGAGACGAAAACAGAGCCTGTCATCGCTGATTTGCTGGGCAAAGAGCGGGATATGGTTTCAGCAGTCAGGGCGCAGAATCACTTTATTCGGACAAAATTGCAGGACATTTTGGATAAAGCTGTTTCCGAAAACGAGGTCCCCGGCGTGGCCCTGGTTGCTGAAGTTCCCTGTGAGGGAGACGACTGCTTAAACGGCGTAATGGACGGTGTGACCTATTCGGACGGTGCTTTCACATGGAAACTGACCAGCGGTTATTCCAACTTGGAAACAAAAACACAGATGACCACAAATACCCGGTTCCGGGTCGCCAGTCTGACCAAAACATTTGTGGCAATGGCCGTCATGCAGCTTGTCGAAGAGGGAAAAATCACGCTGGACGATTCTGTTGAACAGTGGTTCCCCGGACTGATTCCCAACGGGGAAAACATCAATATCCGTCAGGTGGTGAATCATTCCAGCGGGCTGTACAATTTTTATGAAGTGCCTTCTGACTGGTTTTTTGATTTTCTCTTTCTCCGTCAGGACAAATGGGAACCGCTCGAACTCATTGAACTTGCTGTTGAAGAAGGTCCGACCTTTCCTCCCGGAGCGGGCTGGCATTACTCGAATACGAATTATGTTCTGCTGGGAATGCTCATAAAGGAAGTGACCGGCAATAAATGGGAAGATGAGATACGGAACCGTTTTATCAAGAAATACGGACTCAGCGACACCATTGTTACTGAAACAGGAGAATCAAACCTTGAAGGTCCATATACTCAGAATCCGACAGAGGGAAATTATGCTCACGGCTACATTGACCTGTATGATGTGACCGGCGCGATGTACGGAAGTAAAGACAAGGGCTTGGAAGATGCTTCGACTCGTGAACCCTCTGCTGCCAGTTCATCGGCGTGTATGATTTCCTCGCCTGAAAATCTGTGCAAATGGATCAAACTCATCGGCGAAGGCAAGCTCTTCGGCAAAGGCTATGATTTTGTAAATGACACAACGGTTGACCCGGAACTTTATTTCCCGATGAATCCTGCAACTCAGTGCGGTCCCAATCTCTACAAAAATCTCTCGAACAACATGCTGATTGCATCCGGTAACTTTCTGGGCTATGACGTCGGCATCGTTTATGACCCGAATACCCGTATCCCCATCGCAGCCTGCACCAACAGGACATTAAGGTCTGAGGACGGACAGATAAAAGACATTGTGATCTTTGATGCGATCACGATTCTGGGCGGCGGTCTTTCTTCGGGAGAAAAAAGAACGGCAGAGCCGGAAGAGATTTCTGACAATCCGGGTCAGGGATTCATCACCTATATCTGGGATGAGCGATTTCGGATACGCGTATCGTAAAACCGTAGGGGACACGCCGGCGGCGCGCCCCCTACAATAATTAGCACTCGGACAAATATCCCGTGAATCCTTTAATCCTGAAAATCCTGATTCAGACAGTGGATTGCTGACAGTCCTTGCGATAAGAAAAACTTTACATGAATCTGCTGAAACTATATAAAAACGAATCAACCGTTTCCGGCACATCGGTGATGTTTATGGCAATTGTCTCGGGCATCGCGCAGGGACTTCTGCTGGGCATTATCACCACTGCGGCTGCCACTGCTTCTTACGACAGCCTGAATTTCAGATTCTTTCTTCTGTTTGTGATTACTTTCGCCATTGTGATTATCGGAAAACGATTTGCTTTGAAAAGAGCAACCGCTCTTGCCGAGGCCATCATCAAACGCATACGGGTAAGGATTGCCGATAAAATCAGAAGTTCGGAACTTATTTTTCTGGAAAACACCGGAAAAGCGGAAATTTATACTCGGATCACTTATAACACCAATCTTATTTCCGAATCCGCCGTGCTGATTATCAACGCGGCCCAGTCCGGCATTGTACTGTTTTTCTGCATGTTCTATATTGCTGTCTTATCGAAATTGGCTTTTTTCATCACCGTTATTGCCATCGGCGCGGCGACCGTCAATTATATGTTGCAGCAGGATAAAATTGACATAGAAATCCGTGAGACCGCAAGAAAAGAAAGCGATTTCTTTGATATGCTGAATCAGACCCTTGACGGCTTCAAAGAACTCAAAATGAACAGAAAAAAAAGCGATGATCTTTTCGGATTTCTGACAAAAATAGCAGATGAAACCGAGGAATTGAAGGTCAAAACCGGATTCAGATTTGTCACGGAACTGATGTTCTCCCAAGTGTTTTTTTACACATTACTCGCTGTTATTGTTTTTGTTCTGCCCAGATTGGACCCGGCAAATCCTTCATTGGTCATCCGGCTGACTGCCGCCATTCTGTTTATCATCGGTCCGGTGAATCTGATGGTGGGTGCGATACCGCTTTTTTCCAGAGCAAATATGGCAGTGGAAACGCTCTATGAACTGGAAGCAAGATTGGACAAAGCCGCAGCGCCGTTTAAAGTCGGGGGAAAGCCTCATGTCAGAAAGATAGAAACCTTTAACGAAATCCGTCTTGAGAACCTTTCTTTTTCCTATACCGATTCTTACGGAACGCCTTTATTTACGGTGGGGCCTGTCAATATGAGGGCCCGGCAGGGAGAAATCATCTTTATCGTCGGCGGCAACGGCAGCGGAAAATCAACTTTGCTCAAGCTTTTAACCGGACTGTATTATCCCGATGCCGGCACCCTCCGAGTGGATGATTTGACGATTGACAAGACATCTTATCAGTCATATCGGGAGATGTTTTCTATTATCTTCAGCGATTTTCATGTGTTTGACAGGCTCTACGGCTTGAGAGAAACAGATGCCGATAGAATCCGAAGTCTTATCAAATTGATGGAATTGGAAAAGAAAACAGAGGTCATTGACGGCGAATTTACCAATATCAAGCTTTCCACAGGACAGCGGAAACGACTTGCAATGATTGCCGCTTTGCTTGAGGAACGCCCGATTTGCGTGTTTGACGAATGGGCCGCGGATCAGGATCCGATTTTCAGAAAATATTTTTATGAAGTTTTATTAAACGATCTGAGAGCGCAGGGAAAAACAATTATCGCGGTCAGCCATGACGACCGATATTTTGATTTTGCAGACAGGGTATTGAAGATGGAATACGGCAAATTTGTCGAGTACAGCAGTCAGGTTTAAATTAAAAACCGCAAATTCGGAAATCAGATGCAGGGTGAGCAGCTTGCTGCCCGCCAAAACAAATATTTATGCAGTAAAACGGGTTTAAAACCCGTTCTACGCTATTGGGTGGGCTAAACCGGAAATCAGAAGAAATGTTTAAAAGAATATTTAATAAAATTAAAGATATATATAACGGCATTTTAGAAAAATTTCAGGGCAATGTCTCCGTGCTGATAGTGCTTATTCTGATTCAACTGCTCTTTATTGCCTATCTGTTTAACAATATTGTCTATACGGTTGAGTCAGGGGAAGCGGGCGTTTTATACAAGCGCTTCGGCGGCGGAACAATCACGGATAAGGTCTTTGCCGAGGGGCTTTATCTGCTTTATCCCTGGGACAGACTTTATGTTTATAATATGAGGGTACAGCAGGCAGGACACAAGTTTCATGTGCTGACGAAAAACGGATTGAAGGTTCAGTTATCCATATCTGTCCGTTATTACCCCGAATATAACCTGCTCGGCGTGCTTCACCAGAAAGTGGGTCCCGATTATGTGAATGAAATTGTGATCCCGGAAATCGAATCTGTATTGCGTCTGATTGTGGGACAGTTGGATGCCGAGGAGATTTACACCACAAAAACAGGGCTGATAGACCAGGCAATCAACGAGGCGATTGAGCAGATTTCCCGAAGATTTATCAAAGTTGACGATGTGATTATCAAAGAAGTCGAACTGCCTGACAGCGTTGCAGATTCCATACGCTATAAAGTCGAACAGAAACACATGGCGGAAGCGCATCTGTTTAAGATAGAGAAGGAAAAAAGAGAGGCGGAAAGAAAGCGTATCGAAGCCGGGGGATTAAAAGATTATAACAATATTGTAAACGCCTCGCTTACGGAAAATATATTGCAGTGGATGGGCATTCAGGCAACATTGCAGCTTGCCAATTCGGACAATTCAAAAGTTGTGGTTGTCGGCGCGGGTAAAAGAGGCTTGCCGATCATAGGGAGTATCTTACTGAATGAAGAGCCGATGATAAAAACCCAAGCCCTTGAAAAATCTGAATCATCCGAGAAAGCCGCCCCCGGCACGGAAACAGGCGGAAAAACCGAGCCTGCCGGAAAAACAGAAGCATCTGAAAAGACAGAAACAGGCATTACAACCGAGCCTGCCGGAAAAACAGAGGCGTCCGAAAAAACAGAAACGGGCGGAGCAGCGGAAACCGGCAAAACAGGCGGTGAAACCGGAACAACTCGTAAATATGAATTTATACGTGACGCCGGGGAAGCGGTTCCCCGTGAAACAGAACAGGCTCAAAAAGACGAGCGATCTGAAATCAAAAATAAATCCGGAATGGTAACCGAAAAAGACAGAACCGGAAGGGTCACTGAAAAAGACCGCTCCGAACTGACAGGAAATACGAATGCGCCGGATGCAAACAGGTAAACACATTATTCTGCTCATAGCGCTGCTGTCTGTTTTTTCCTGCGGCAATGACACCCTATCGCCTGAAGAAAGAGCCAAACGGGCCGGGGAGTCAAAAGCGGATATTTGTATCGGCGTGGTGGATTCTTCTTTTGATCCCAGCCTGTTTACGGAAGGCGTCAATCTGGCAGTGTCGGAAATCAACGAACAGGGGGGACCTCTGGGAAGAAAAATCCATCCCCTGTTTTACGACGACAAAAGATATCTCAATATTGCCCAGGTTGTTGCAAGGAAATTAGCAGCGCATCCCGATGTGGTTGCGGTAGTGGGGCATCGCTACTCAGGCGTTGCGGTGCCGGTGTCCATCATCTATGAAAACACGGGTATTCTTTTTATTTCCACGGGCGCGACAGACCCGAACTTTACACAATACGGCGGCACCTATACATTCAGAAATATGCTCTCCGATGATGAAACCGGAAAAAAGGCGGCAACGCTGGCTTATCAGAAAGGATTCAGAAAAATGGCGGTCTTTTATGAAAGAGAGACCGCGGGCCAGCGCCTTGCCGATATTTTCAGCGAAGAAGCCGACAAGCTGGGAATTACGATTGTCGCTGTCCGTTCTTATTTCAAATGGCAGAAAGATTTCAGGAGCATCACATCGGAACTTGCCAAAAATTACAAATTTGATGCGGTTTTTATCGGCGGACTGCTTCCCTTTGCCGGAGAACTGATCAAGCAGGCGCGAGGCATGGGCATCAGCGTTCCCTTTATCGGCGGACACAGCCTTGACTCGCCGGAACTTTTTACGGTGGCGGGGAAAAGCGCGGAGCATGTGATCGTTCCTTCGGTTTTCAATCCTGATATGCCTTCAAAAAGCACACGGGATTTTGTCAAAAAGTTTCGGAAAAAATTCGGCGTGGTGCCGGATACATGGGCGGCTCAGGGATATGATGCGGTTCAACTGCTGGCATACAGCATTGAAAAGAGCGGTTCCGCGGTTCCCGTTGCCATGGGATCCGCGCTGAGGTTCTTAGAAAACTGGAAAGGGGCTACCGGCTCCTATTCTTTCAAGCTGAACGGCGATATTGCCGGAAAAGAAATTTTTTTCAAAGAGCTTCGCAACGGGAAATTCGAGCTGTTGGATTATGAATCAAAAGAGGAAATCAGCCCTTTGTATGTGGTGGAAGAAATCACATTGCGGCTTCCCGTGGAAGGGCTTATCACGACCGTTGATCCGGGACTTTCACAGGACATTTCCTCTGTTGAAGCGGTTGAGCAGATATTTCTGGGACTGACCGATTTTGATCCGAAAACTTATGAAGCGGTTCCCGAACTGGCTCAGAGCTGGACCGTCAGCGATGACGGAAAGACCTACCGCTTCAAACTGCGCGAGGATGCCAAATGGACAAGCGGCAAGCCGGTTACGGCGAGTGATATTGTCTGGGCAGTTCAGCGGAATATCAGACCGGAAACCAAATGCCCCTCTGTTTCCATGCTCTATATTCTGAAAAACGCCAAAGAGATCAATGCCGGAAATATTAAGGATGTCTCGCAGATAGGCGTACATGCGCCCGATGATTTTACCGTGGAATTTGAGCTTGAACACCCTGCCGCGTATTTTCCGGGAATGGCAGGGCTTGCGATTTACAGACCCCTGCCCCGTGAGACTGTTGAAGAATACGGGGACCGCTGGACAGAACCTGAAAACATTCAGACAAACGGTTCTTACAAACTCACGTACTGGGACAAAGGGATGCTGATGATATTGAGGAAGAATCCGGATTACTACGAAGCGTCAAAAGTTTCCATCCCTGAAGTCCGGTTTTACATCATACCTGAAAGCGCGGTGGGTCTGGTCATGTATGAAAACAGCGAATTAGACATAACCGGCGGAAACTATCTGCGGCTGCCTTTTGCACAACTGAATGATATTAAATCAAATCCCCAGCTCGGCAAAGAATATTCAAGAGCGCCGATGTTTGCGACATATTCCTACGGCTTTAATACCAAACGTCCGCCGATGGACAATCCGCTGGTTCGGAAGGCGATCTGCGCCGCGGTTGACCGTCAGTTTTTAATTGATCTGGTCACCAAAAGCGGCGAGTCACCGGCAACGACTTATACGCCACCGCCGATTCTGGGTTCCGTTGATCCGAAAAACGGGGTGGGCATCAGTTTTGATCCTTTGCAGGCGAAAAAATGGCTGGCAGAAGCCGGTTATCCGGACGGCAAAGGTTTTCCCGAGATAGAACTCCTTTACAATGCCTCCAAAACCCATTCGGAGATTGCCCGTGCGGTTCAGGCATCGTTGGAGTATTATCTCAGCATTCATCTCATTCTCAGGGAAGAAACATGGGATAATTATGTGAAATATCTGTATCAGCCGGATACGTCTTCGCACCATATATGCAGGTTCGGCTGGTCTGTGGATTATCCGGATGCGAACAATATTCTCAATGAACTGTTCAACCCCCGCAACCCGGACAATTTTACGGGCTGGGATAATGCGGAGTTTGCCGATCTGATGACAAAAGCATTGGAAACCACGAATCCCGAAGAGAGAAAAAAGATTTACAAACGTGCGGAACAGATTCTGTGCGAAGAGCAGGCGGTGATTTTTCCGCTTTATTTTGAGGCGGCGCACTGTCTGGTAAAACCGAGAGTCAAAGGCTGGTATCAGATGGCAATCGGGGGTCAGCATATCCGAAACTGGTATCTTAAAGATTAGTAATTAGTAATTAGAAATTGAGAATTGAGAATTGAGAAATAATTCTCAATTCTCAATTTCTTTGCGTATCATAATGAAAAGAAAACGGCTGCTCATATCTGCAACGGCATCGGCGCTGATCGCCCTGGCTGTGCTGCTTATTCTCCAGTATTCACAGCTTTCTCCTTTTGTCAAAAAAGAAAAGATTATGATTGCTGTGGCGCTGCCTGTCAGCGGAGAAGCGAAATTACAGGGACAGCGGATGCTTCAGGGGATCCGTCTCTGCGCTGATGACTGGAATAAACAGCACAAAGACAGAAATATAGAACTGCTTGTCTTTGATGACAGAGACGATAAACGCATGGCAATGAAAGCCGCGTCTGAGATTGTCGCAAATGAAAATGTCCTGCTGGTACTGGGTCATTATTCCAGTGAAACCTCTGTTGTGGCAGGAGACGTTTATAAAAAAACAGGTATGCCCGTTATCACCGCTTCTGCAACAGCAGACCTTATTACTGCAGGCAATGACTGGTATTTCAGAACCATCCCCGCGAACCGTTTTGAAGGCGGCTTTATCGCAAATTATATTTTCCGCAGTCTGAACAAAGATAAAGTCAGCATTGTTTTTGACGAAGATTCTTACGGGTTATCGCTTGTCAAAGCATTTGAAAAATCTGCCGGGATATTGGGCATCACGGTTAAGGGAAAATGGGGAATTGACACGGATGAAAAAAATTCGGACATTGAAGTAAAGCGGATTGCCGACGAATTAAGAGCTACAGACGACACGGGGGTGATTTTTCTGGCAATGCACGGTGCCGAAGCGGCAAAAATAGTCGCGTCATTGAAATATCCCGGAACAAGTTATACGATTGTCGGTTCGGATGCGCTTGCCGCGGAAACATTTCTTGAGAATCTTAAAAGATATCCCGGAGAACAGATCATTCCCGGATACCATTCGGACGATATTTATGCCGTGTCCCCCTTTATTCTCGATATTTCAAATGAAAAAGCTTACTTATTCAGAAAAAAATTCGCCGACAGGTATAAAGAGGAACCGTCATGGGTATCTGCCGCATACTATGACGCGATGCAGGTTGCTGCCGAGGCGGTTGAAAGGGCTGAAATTCAGGGTGTCATAAGCATACGGGAAAGCCGGAAACTGCTCAGAGAAGCATTGGCGAGAATGAACTCCCCGGAAACCGGAATCACGGGGATATGCGGCAACATGTACTTCGACACGCACGGCGATGTCAGCGTGGCGCCGGCCATGGGCGTCTATAAAAAACGCCTGTTCCTTCCGGCATTTTACCAGTATCAGTTCGTATCTGAAACAGAAGCAGAGCAGCACGCGCTTTCATCGTCTCATGCAGAGGACCTTATTACGGTTGATGAAAAAGAAATGGAGAAGTTCAGGATTGTTTATACCGGCATTGATATTAATGAAATCAGCAATTCCGATATAAAAAATTCAACCTGCGCCATAGATTTTTATATCTGGTTCCGGTTTGAAGGAGAGTTTGATGAAAGTCTGATTGAGTTTACAAACGCGGTAAAGCCTGTTGCCCTGAGCCGTCCCATCATGGAAACAAAAACAGACAGCAGCGCTGTCAGAGCCTATCGGGTAAAGGGGACTTTCAAAGTCGCTTTTGATTTTCACAAATATCCCTTCGGACAGCAGACCATCAGAATCAGCCTCCGCAATACAGAGATTCCGAGAAACAGGCTGGTCTTCGTTCCTGACAGACTGGGCATGCCTCAGCTTGAAACCATAAAAAATGAGATCGAAAACCAGACCAAAAGAATGCTTGAAAGCTGGAATATCACCGGTATTCTTTTTTATCAGGACGCGGTGACGAAAAATACTGTTGTCGGAAAATTTCCGGATAATTACCATGAGACAGATATTGATTACTCACAGTTTAATGCGGTCTTTCAGGGAGAAAGAACCGGTTTTGCCTTTATTCTCAAAAATTTTCTCCCGATTTTCATTGCGGTTATGATACTGTATTTCACCTATTTTCTGCCGCATGATCGCTTCGGCATCCGTCTGATGATGCTGGGAGCGGCGGCGCTGACATGCGGACTGTATCATCTCAGGATTTATCACTATTTTTCTTCGGCAGGGTATTTTTTATTTATTGAATATGCCTTTTTCTCATTTTACGCATTGGCGGCAATGTCTTTGTTCTTTTTCCTCTGCGTCAGACATTTGCTGAAAAAAGACGCTCGGAACAAGATAAAATATCTCAGCCGTGCGGCAAAGATTCTTTATCCTCCGGCGGTTTCAGTTATTGCTGTTTTAATTGCCTATACCTGTTATCTGAAGTAGGGCTGGCATTTGTTTATGAAAAAAATACTGATTGTTATCATCTTTCTGCTGCTGATGATCGGGGGGGCAGCAGGCGCTTTCCTGCGCTTTCATCCTTTATCGCCGCTAAAAAAAGAAGTCATCTATATTGCCCTTGCGGGTCCCATGAGCGGTGCGGAAGAAGCAGGAGGAAAAGCAATGCTAAAAGGGGCGGAACTGTATCTGGAACACCTCCGCGAAAGGGGCGGCGAACCGGCAGGGAAAAAGATAGAACTGCTTGTTTTTGATGATAAAAGCAATGAACATACTGCGAAGAAGGTTGCTACGGAAATTGCTTCCCCAAAAAAAGCGCTGCTGGTACTCGGACATGATTACAGCAGTGCCTGTATTGCTGCCGGAGAGATATATAAGCAGAATGAAATATGCGCGATGACCGCGTCTGCCAGCGCGGAAGCGATTACTTCTGATAATGAATGGTATTTCAGAATTATTCCCGGCAATATTTCGCAAGTCAATTTTATCGCAAATTATATTCGCAAAGCCTTGAAGTCAACATCTGCCACGATCATATCTGATAAAGACAGTTACGGCTCTTCTCTTGCCGAATATTTTGAAATAATGGCAAAAAAGCTGGGGATTGATATTAAAGGAAAATGGGGATTCGATTCTTCCGCTCAAAAGCCTGATACGGTTTTAAAAAAGATTGCCGAGTCAATAGACAGCGCCGGCGATCCGGGAATACTTTTTCTGGCAATGCACTTTCCTGAAGCGGCAGAAACCATTCGGCTTTTAAGAGACATGGGAAAAAAATACCCTGCTATCGGTCCGGATTCGCTTTCAACAGGCTTTTTTATTGAGGCATTGAAAAAATATCCGAAAGAACAGTCGAATCCCGGATATTATTCCGACGGCATTCTCGCGATATCACCGCTTCTGACAGATGTTGCCGATAAAGAAGCCTATTTTTTCAGACAGTCTTTCATCAAAAAATACAGAGAAGAACCCTCATGGATAGCCGGCTGCTATTATGATGCGATGCACGTCGCGGTGGAAGCTGTCAAGAAAGCTGACATACAGGGAAAAGGGCATATACGCAGCGACCGGAGGAAAATCAGGGAGGCGTTGAAAAGTTTTTACAACTATGAAAATGCGATCAGAGGCGTCAGCGGGCGTATTTATTTTAATGCAAAAGGCAATGTCTCCCGGCCGCCCTTCATCGGATTCTATGAAAAACAGACACTCTTTCCCGACTTTGTTCAGTATCAGCCTGTTCCCGAAGGGGAGCAGGTTGAGGATGTGTTCAGAAAGGCATTGGAAGGCGACATCATACTGAGCGACGGAAAACTGATGACTCAGACCCGTGTGGTGTATGCCGGAATCTATATGAATGAAATAAGCAAGCTGAATACTATACATTCAAGTTATACGGCAGATTTTTATCTCTGGTTCCGCTATAAAGGCGATTTTGATGAAACTCAGATCGAATTTCTCAACGCCGTAAGTCCGGTTGAACTGGGCCAGCCTTTTATCAAAGGAACAGACGAAAAGGGTATTGTGTTTCGGGCTTACCGTATCAAAGCGGATTTCAAAAATGATTTTGATTTTCACGCCTATCCTTTTGACCGCCATACGTTGAAGATAAGATTCCGGCACATTGAAATGAAAAAAGAGCAGTTGATTTATGTTGCCGATACGCTCGGGCTTCCGCAGGCAAAGAATATGCTTGAGAAAACAAAGCTCAAAGATGCGGATGACTGGCAGCTCGGCGAACTGGATTTCTATCAGGATACGGTGGAAAAGGTTTCCACCCTCGGCAATCCCCAGTTTTTTGACAAGCATCATCTCATCAGCTATTCCCGCTTTACTGCGGCAATTCCGATTGAGAGGAAAGGCGTTGTGTTTGTCTTCAAAACTTTTCTTCCGGTCATCGTCATGGTGATGATTATTTTCGGCATCCTGTATCTTATGCCGGCAGACCGGCTCGGCATTTCGCTGTCTGTGATGGCAGCCGTATTGACGGCAAATACGGTTTTTCATCTCAAGCTTTTTGCAGACCTGCCGATAGCATATATGTCAGCCCTTGAATATGCTCATCTGGCAGTCTTTATATTGGCGGGAATTTCTGTTTTTATCATTTTGCTGAGTTATGCTTCGCACAGAAAAAAAGAGAAAGACAAAATTGAAAAGGTGATGATCTGTGCAGGACAATTTATTAATTTTGCAATTATTTTAAGCGTCAGCACCTTGCAGATATATATCTGTCATATCAGTCAGCGCATCTGATGCTTTAAATTTTTGGCAGCGGTGAAAAAGAAGGTGATTTTGAAACCCGTTTTGCTTTTTTGTCATTCAGTAAAACGGGTTTTGAAACCCGTTCTGCTTACTTTATCCCGGTAAAACGGGTTTGAAACCCGTTCTACTTTTATGTCATTCAGTAAAACGGGTTTTGAAACCCGTTCTGCTTTTATATCATTCAGTAAAACGGGTTTGAAACCCGTTCTACTTTTATGTAGTTTGAAATCAGACCCTAAGGGTTTTTAAAACCCTTAGGGTCTGGATTGTCATTCTGAGCGAAGCGTTGCCAAGTTTTTATTATTTTTTTTAAAAAAAGGCGGGGAATGCCATGTCACCGACAATCATAACGATAGCATGGGCAGTGGCGAGTCTGGTTATCGGACTCATGGGGATCAACAGGAAAATGGGATTTTGGGGCTATTTTTTCGGCTCGCTGCTGCTGGGCCCCATCATCGGTTTATTTTTATTGCTGGCCTCCGACAAGAAAGTGCCTGTCAAAGCCGAAATTGAGGAAATTGAGGAATAATCAGACTCCGGAGTGCAAAAGCGTCTTATAAAATCAGGCTATTTTGCATAAGCCAAAAAACGGGTATCTGATAATTTTTGCACTCCGAGCCAGCCTTTATTTTTTGGATTCATCAATTTTTGTCCCCAGCTTCTTTACGCCTTCCGTGCCTCTCCACACCTGCCATATAATGAGGCTGCCGATACCGAAAAAAGAGACAGTGTTTATGATGTTGGAAACAAACAGAGCTTTGCCCATGGCTGAAAGCAGTTTATTGGCTCCGATAATTTTTACAGGAGTAATCATTGTTATTTTCCTTATTCAACTGATGGGTTGTTTGATGTGTTTAAAGTTAAATATAATATCTTATTGTGACATAATCAAGGGCTTGTCAATTTTTTTTGTTTTTAACCTCACCCCCGGCCCCCTCTCCTTCGGAGAGGGGGCCGGGGGTGAGGTTAAAAAAGGGGAGGTGGAGGGGTGGGAGAGGTCAAAACATGGAAAGCGGATCAACATCTGCAACAATTCTGACATTGCGGTTGTGAAACATCTGCGGATGCTCGTTTTTCAGGCGGTGAATAAAACGGTGAAGGATTCCTGCTTTCAGCCCCTTGAGCAATATCTGCCAGCGGTAGTGCTTCGCAAGCTTGGAAACAGCCGCCTCCACAGGTCCCATGATGATGATGTATGCGGAAAAGTCCGGGTCCCTGCTTTGCAGACGCCGGCAAATTTCCCCGATTTCTCTTGCAAATTCAGATGTTTTATCTTTGCTCATTCCCGAAATTTTCAACTGAATCATCCGTGAAATCGGCGGATATTTCAATGCTTTCCGAAACCCGATCTCTCTTTCGTAAAATCTCCTGAAATCCTGATGTTTCGCTGCAACAATGCTGAAATGCGTCGGATTGCAGGTTTGCAGAATCACCCGCCCCGGCACATCGCCCCGTCCCGCCCTTCCCGCGACCTGCGCCATAAGCTGAAAAGCCCGCTCTCCGGCGCGGAAATCCGGGAAACAGAGCGACAGGTCGGCGCAGATAATGCCGACCAAGGTAATGCCCGGAAAATCATGCCCTTTTGCCACCATCTGCGTGCCGACAAGCATATCAACCTCACGGTTTCGGATGCTTTTGAGAATCTGCAACAGATCGCCTTTCCGGGTCACGGTATCCCGATCCATTCGGGAAATTTTTGACTCGGGAAATAACTTATTCAGCGCGGCTTCCACCTTTTCGGTTCCGAGTCCCAGCAGTTTGATGCCCGGAGAATTGCAGGTCGGGCATTTGGAATCAGCGTTAAGCGTGAAACCGCAGTAGTGACACTTATAGATATTGGCTGCCCGATGCAGGGTGAGCGTGATGTCGCAGTTGTTGCAACGGAGCGGGTCCCCGCACGCCGCGCAGACCGGAAATCCGGCAAATCCCCGCCGATTCAGGAAAAGCAATACCTGTTCTTTGTGAGCGAGCGTTTCCTGCATCGCGGCGTAAAGTTCGGGAGAAATAAAATGCCGGATGCCCCGCTCGTCTCTGTTTTTGCGAAGATCAACAACCTGAATTTCCGGGAGCGGACGGGATTCTACCCGGCGAGTGAGACGTACTTCGGTGAATTTCCCGATTTCCACGTTGTAGGATGACTGAACCGAGGGCGTGGCAGACCCCAGCAGCGCGACGCCGCAGTCAAGCTTTGCCCTTACAACAGCAAGGTCTCTGGCGTTGTAGAGCAAGTCATGTTCCTGTTTGTAGGACGAGTCATGTTCTTCGTCCACAACGAGGAGTCCGACCTTCTCGAAAGGCGCAAAAACCGCAGAGCGTGCGCCGACTGCAATCTGTGCTTCTTTATTCAGAATGCGGGTCCACTGGTCGTATCGCTCGCCTGCTGAAAGTCCGCTGTGAAGCACGGCAACGCATTCGCCGAAACGGGCCCGGAATCGTCTTTCGGTCTGGGAAATCAGAGCAATTTCAGGAACTAGTATCAGTACGGATTTTCCCTGCCGGATGACTTCCGCTGCTATCCGCATATAGACTTCGGTTTTTCCGCTGCCGGTCACGCCGGAAAGGAGATAGGCGGCAAAGCCTTTTCCCATAGCAGCACTAATTTCCGAGATGACTTTCTCCTGTTCTTGGGTGAGACAAGGCGGCTTGTCCGGCTCGATGACTTCACCGAAAGGGTCCCGACAGACTCTTTTTTCAAATATGGAGACAAGACCTTTGCTTTCCAGAGATTTGACAAGGCTCGGCGCGGTGGGAACTTCTGCTTTCAGTTGTCTTACTGAAACTTCGCCTTGAACCTGCAATATCTCAAGGATTCTTTTCCTCGGTTCGGAGAGTTTTTCAAGAGAAATATCGGAGGCAGTCAGGGAGACATATCGCTCGGTGCGGGCTTTTGTTTTTCCGCTTTCCAGCACATTTTGTCTGATGAGCCATCCCTGTTTTTCCATGTCTCTGAGCAGCGTATATGGAATCTCTTTATTCAATATCTTAGCGAGAGATTTCAGCTTCAGCGGTTCTGATGTGAGCCGTTCCAATATCTCGCGTTTCAGGGGCGTGAGATTTTCGCCTGAAAGTGCTTTGTTTCCGGCTTCTGTCAAGGCGGCTGTGGCAAAGTCATAAGGATTTATGCCCCCGGGCAGCGCGCACTGTACCACCAAGCCGATGGGATACAGATAGTAATCCGCAATCCATCGGAAAAACGCTGCCATAGACGGCGGAAAAAGCGGATTTTCGTCCAGCACATCCAGAATCAGCTTGACTTGGGACTGCGCCGATGTCTCAGTCATTGCAAGAACATAGCCCGTTATCCGCCGCCTGCCGAAAGGAATCAGCACCCTTTTTCCCACAGAGACAAAAGATGAAAGCGTTTCCGGGACAGCATAAGTAAAGGTGTTTTCGATGGGAAGCGCAATGGCGACTTCGATGCAGTTTGAATCTGGCGTCATTCTTTTATCGTCCATGTCCCGTTTTCGGACTGAATCTTTTCGCCGTTCAGGGCGTTTTCCGCATTGAGCTTTCCGAAGATGCGGCGAATTTCCGGCATGTCGCTTTCCTTCAGGTTTTCATTCATCTCAATGACTCGCAGCATGATGATCTCTCTTGACTGATTGACTTGGGAAATCACGGCATTAAATTCTTCTGATGTGTATCTGGCAGCGAAATCTTTCAGATTTTCAGGCGCGTTTTCTTTGCTCATCTGGAATGCCGTCAGCAACCCTTCATTATTTTCCCCGACCCATCTCAATTGCTTAAATGCCTGAACATCATCGGCGTGAAATGACTGAACCTGAATTGCAGTCATCGCGTCCTTATGCTCCTGACTTTGACGCGGGGGCTTCTGAATGCTGCCTTCAGAATCCACGCTTCTGACCGAAGCCAGCAGAAGCATTTCACTGTCAAGGGAATTGTAAGTTCCGAGAACCTGATTTTCCAGCGCGGTGCGCTCGCTGACCACTTCAACTTTTACTTGTGCCAGCGTGCAGCCTGATACGAACATAAGCATGATAAGAAGTAATACTTTCATTTTTTTTATCTCCTATTTATAAGTAAAAGACCGTCTCTTATCTCATTCAAACGCTCTGCGTAAAACGAGTTTCCAACTCGTTTCGTATTCCAGAAAAGCGGGTTTCAAACCCGCTCTACTTCACCGGAGCGTGGGAACGAGATAATGTTATCCATCTCTGTCCATTGTTATTGTTCCGTTTTCTTTGATTTTCAACACATTTGCAGAGGTGATTTTCAATATCTCAGCAATCGCTTTCAGGTGAATGAGATATTCTCCGAGTTTGTCAATGCCTGAGATATTGGCAATGTTGAGCCTTTCCAGACGCGGGATTTCCAGCAAAATGCCTTTTGCTTCAATTTCGCCGCTCAGTGAAAGATTCCCGTCTTTCACTGCGATAGCAATCCGGCGGGGGATTCCTTTACGAAAAAGTTCGCGTTGGGAGACAATTGCCTCATTGCTTTCATAAGGGTCGAGCGCATAAAGCATCCGTTCAACAGCCCGATGACCGATATGCGTAAACTGAATATCAAGCTGTGTTTCCTGAAGCAAGGGTTTGAGTTCAGTCCTCAGCGGAAAGGAAAGCGACAACTGCCCGCTCACTTCCGCATCTCCGGCTTTGTAAGTCATATCGGGAAATATTTTTTCCATATCCAGACCTGAAAAACTTAGCCGGAGTTTCACGAAATAAAGCGGTTCCGAGCCTGCGCCGCTTTTTTCCGATGTCAGAACAGAACCTACTACACTTCCCCCCAGCAAGTCAATACGAAAATGATCCAGACCGGGCAGTTCTCGGCTCAGATCAAGGTCTGTGACCGTCTGACCGATTTCAAATTGCGGCGGTTTTGCGCCGATGCGGGCAGATGCAAAGGAAAAGGTATGACTCACATTGACTTGTTTCTGCATTTTGTTCAAGAAGCTTTGAACCGCACCGACGCCGGAAGTAAAAGGCTTCTGCGGATTTGTCTCCATCACCTCCGCAGACAAAGGACGGACTTTTTTTTCGGGGCCGGCTTTCTGTTCAGCATTCGGATTTTGCTCTTTCAGTATCTTGTAGTGCTTCCCGATACGAACATCGGCGTTCAGACCCTTCATCGTGAAGGCATTTCCCGCCCGAAAATCTGCATCTGAGACATTGATCCGGGCTTTTGCGCTGATGCTTTTGCCCGGAACTGATTCTGCTTCCGCATCGGCGTCAGCCCCGCCCTTAATATCAAGCCATGGCAGGAACGACGAGACATTTGCAGTGTTCGGAACACTCACAACTGTACGGATTTTTCCACCGAGATTATTATGCCACAAAGACAAAGGACTGTCCAGCCCTTTTTGAAGCATTTTATCTATGCCGTAGAGAGAGACATCCAGATTTGCCTTTATGTCTGATGGTTTTATTTCTGCGGATTGAGAAATCGAAACCGATTGAAAATAATGATGATTAGCAGAAAATGATAAGTAAAGGCTCAACGGCTTTTCAAGCTTCTGCGAAGGAATTTCTTCAATACCTTCTGCGGAAATTTCGCCGGACAGCTTTCCGTTGCCGGTTTTTCTGTCAAAACTATATCTCATCGGAGAAGTTGAAAGAGACTTTATCTTCACTCGCTTTTGCTTTCCGAGCTTCACATCCGCCTCAACCGCTTTCATCTGAGTAAAAATATCCAATTGCTCAAGAAAACTCAGGTTTTGCTCAACATCTGTTGTTGAAAATGTACTGAGTTTCTTTACTTCCGCATCATTCGGGAGCCTGCCTGAAAAATTCCACCCAAATTCCGCATCTCCCTTCAGGTCTGATTTTTCTAGATGAGAAATAAAAAGCGAAGCGAAGTTTTTCGAGAGCATATCGAGGCTTGTCGAGAGATTTCCTTTGGTATTGAGAAGGTTTTTGCCGGTGTCTTTTGCATCTGCCTGAATTTCCAATGAGACAAGTTTTCTGCTCTCACCGGGAACGCCGACAATGACTCGTGATCTTGCGCCGCTTATATCCAATTTCAAAGGCGAGAGACGCCGGAGCGTTGCGCTGTTTATGCGTGTATCAAGTTCAAGACTTGTTTTCAAGCTTGAAGATTTCTTTTTCTCAATCGCCAAAACCGGCGCAGAAATTTTTAACTCTCTCAGCTTGACTTCAGCATCTGTGTTTGACAAAGCGCATTCTGCGGTCAGAGAATGTCTGAGACCTGCAACACCGAATAATGACGGCATATTAAATTCGGCGACAGCAAGGGATTCTTGCAACGAAAAAGATGAGACAATACCGAACAGCGCTGTTTCGGATTTTCGGATTTGCTCGGATTTAAAGCTCAGGTTGGGAATTTCCAAGTCTCTGACCGCTATTTCTTTTTCTCCCATTATGCTGAGTGAATCTAAGTTTAAAGATGCAGTTAAATAAGCATCTTCTGGAAAAAAATCTCGGAGAGTTGTTTTGACATGAGGAATCATAAGCTTAATTTCCGAACCTGACAGCTTTATTTTGTCTGAATTGAACTGAAAATCGGGAACATTGAGAGATAAGTCATTTATCTCGGCAGGATTCGGGCCCGCGGACAGGGGACCCGAAAACACAGCATCCTGCGCTTCCAGAATCGGAGATTGTCTCTTGTCTCCTGAGTTGAAACTGAGCGGAAATTTCTCAGGCAGAAAATCACTCGCGGCGTTCAGCAGCTCTCCGAGATCAAATCGTAACCGGCTTAGATTTAAGTTGATCGCCGGACTGTCATGCAGGCTCTCTAACACGCCGTTATAGACAAAACGGCTGTTGCCGATACGAATCTCTCCTGCTTCGACAGACAATTTTCCTTTATCTGAGTCAAAATCGCCTTTATCTGAAATTCTGAAATTGAGAGGACCGAGATGTTTGCCTTTAAGCAGATTACCGGAAATACTCACTTTATCTCCTTCCAAGTTCGCATCAAAAGAAAAGGCTTTCCGAAAGTTGCCCTGAGTTTCTCCCCTAAGTTTCAAATTGCCTTTTATCTCACTGCCGGAAATCAGCCGCGGCATAACAGCACGCATTGATGTCAGAAATTCTTCCAGATTAATCTCTAAGGGATTGATTTTTATATCAACAGAATCCGGTGAGCCGTGAAGTATGCCTGATGCCGTGCCGCTCCAGATAAGACGGCTGTTATCTAAATGAATCTCTCCGGCTTCAACAGACAATTTCTCTTTGCCTGAGTCAAAATCGCCTTTATTGGCAATTCTGAAATTGAGGGGACCGAGATGTTTGCCTTTAAGCAATTCACCGGAAATGTTCACATCAAAGCCCTCAAGACGCATATCAAAATCAAAAGCCTGCGAGGGATCGCCGGAAGTTTCAGCGATAAATTTAACTTTGCCTGACAGCTCATTATCAGACATCGGGGGAGGTAAAAAAGGCTTGAGAATGTCGCTCAACGGCTCTAAATCCAAGCTTATATCGCTTTTTATCTCACGAGCAGACAGATCGCCGCAGATGTCTAACTGTAGGCCGGGAAGCACGGCCTTTATCTCGCCGCCGTTCAGATTCAATGCGCCTTCGGCGTCAAAGAGGTTTTTGCTCATGGCTTTTAAACGAATCTGCGGAAATTTCTTCCCGTCCAATTCCGCATCCGATGAGAGCGTGAGAGTTATTGGTTCCGAATAAAGCGAAGGCATGTCCAGATACAGGGAGGCATTTTTTAAAGCAAGCTGTTTTTCACGCAAGCGGTCTTCTGCCAGAAAAGAGAAGTCATTCAGATGAATATCGCTTTGAACATCAAGGGGCAGAAAAAACGGCGGCTGTGACTTCTCTTTTTGTTTGTCTTCGGCAGAGATTATCTGTGAGAGTAATTTTTCCAGATTGCTCTCTCCCTTTCTGTCACGAATCAGACGAATATCCGCACCCCGGCAAATGAAGTTGAGACAGAGACGCCTATTTCCGAAAATCTCAATGTTTATAAGAAGTTTTGCGCTGACTACGGACAATATGGGCTGATGTGAAAAATTCGGATCGTCTGCTATGGAAAAACCCTGAATCAGCAGACCCTCAGACCATTGCCATTTCAGGTTTTCAATTTTGACCAGTCGCTTCACGGCATTTGAAATCCGAGTTTCAAGAAAGCCGCAGAACCATTTTGTTGACACAATATCAGGCACTAAAAGAACCGCTGCCGTGAGAATGAGGATTGCCGCAAGAAGAAATTTCCTCCTGCCTTCCTTTGCAAAAGGGGAATTGAAAGATTGAAAGCTCAAATATTTCAAGATGATGCGGTGTTTGGGTGTATTTTTTGCCACGGATGCACACACCGAAGTTAAATGGATTCACGGATAACAGCATGGATATTTGGCAGCGGTATAGAAGCAGGTGAGCGGGAGATGCCACCTCTTTCTATACCGCTGCCGGATATTTTTTTATTTTACCCTGAATGAACGGGAATTAAAAGTAAAATAAACATGAAACTGCCGGCGGCTGAAATCTGTGTTTTTTTGATTGGTTATGTGCATTCGTGAGGGGATAATTGCAAAAAGGGCATTTCATGCCCGCCCTACACTTCGTAAAACGGGTTTGAAACCCGTTTTGAAACCCGTTCTACTTTTCTGTCATTGTAAAACGGGTTTGAAACCCGTTCTACTTTTCTGTCATTGTAAAACGGGTTTGAAACCCGTTTTGCTTTTATGTCATTATTCGCTCCGCTCAGAATGACAGGAACGGCTCAGAATAACATTTCCGCTACCCGAAAGTTGCATATAGCGTAAATTACTCACCACACGGCAGGTCTTTACCGTCACAGTTCTGGTCAATGCCGTCGCCGCATATTTCCGCCGCACCCGGATAAACGCTCCCGTCACTGTCGTTGCAGTCATTCACTTTTACCGAATAGCCGTCTCCGTCATTGTCGGTCGGCGTCCGGGCGCAGTCATAGCCGTCGCAGTTCTGATCTACACGGTCCCCGCAGATTTCTTCTTCCGCGTCCGGGCGGACAGCCGCATTCGTGTCGTTACAGTCGCCGTCACCGATGGTATAGCCGTCTTTGTCGCTGTCTGTTTCCGGCGGGGGAGCGCAGGCTGTATCTTTCCCGTCGCAATCCTGATCTGTGCCGTCGCCGCATATTTCTGTCGCCCCCGGATGAATTGAAGCGTCATTGTCGTTGCAGTCGCTTTTCTCTGCTGTGAAACCGTCGTTGTCTTTATCCATGCCTGTCGAGGGCGTACACGACAAGTCAGCGCCGCTGCAATCCTGATCTATGCTGTCGCCGCAGATTTCCGTAGCTCCCGGATGAATTGAAGCGTTATTGTCGTTACAGTCGCCCTGATATTCGCTGAAGCCGTCATAGTCTTTATCTGTATCTGTCGGGAGCATACATGACAAGTCAACGCCGTCACAATTCTGGTCTATGC
>JAIFKL010000037.1 GCA_020049595.1 Desulfobacteraceae bacterium | reverse complement strand
TTCAGCCGAAAGCATGATGGCTGTGTTATGCACCCGTTTTTCTCCGGTAATTTTTTCCCATATCCCCGCTATCAGGCAGATATGATGCTGTCTGGCGATGTCTGCGAGTGCGGTAACAAAAGCACCGTCTGCGGCTTCGGCAATGTCTGCCAGAAATTCGGACGGACCCGGAAGCGCCATAAACATTTCAGGAAACACGATCAGGTCAGCGTTCATGGTTGCGGCTTGGGCTGTGAAATTTCGGGCTGTGTCCAAATTTTTACAGGGATCGGTGCTGCCCTCAACCTGCGCCAGTGCAATATTTAACAAAGATTTCATTTCTCAATTCTCGATTCTCAATTCTCAATTCTCAATCTCCTGCGGATACACCATCTCCTGCGGATACACCATTTTGCCGCTCAGACTGACATCATAGCCTTCAAATTTCCGGGCTTCATCGGCAAAAGCCGGTTCATGCAGAATCCCTATGAAGAGTTGAACGCCCCGGTCAAAAAATCTTTCCTTGTGAATGAGAAGATCATAGCGTTCCCAGCGAAGCGGAATAAAATCCAATCCCAGCAGAGACGCCACAGGCCGAATCCCGGGACCCGCATCCGCACGTCCCGACAAAATCTCAATGCCCACATCTATATGCTTCTGAATTTCAATCTGATAACCTTCGATCTTTTCTCCGCTCACTCCGGCTTTGCAAAGTTCCCGGTCAAACAGCAGACGGGTGCCGGTTCCCAGCGGGCGGTTGACGATGCGGATGCCCGGCTTGTCAAGATCGGCAATGGTCTTGATTTGTTTGGGATTGTCTTTTTGCAGGAGCAAGCCCTGTTCCCGTCGGCAGAAATTGACCACCGCGGGCATCCGGTTCAGTTCTTCGCTGGCAAAGTCAAAATTGTATTCGGTTTCATTTTCCTGAAGCAGATGACTTGAGGCAATGTGACATAAATTTTGCCGCAAGGCTCTCAAGCCGCCCATGCTGCCGAGGTTTCCGAATACCGCGATATGATCCGGGTGAAGGCTGTTAAACAGCGAAATAGCTCTGTCCAAAAGCGGATCATTGCTGCCAGCCAGTATGAGCAGACCGTTATAAGGCGGCAGAGAGATAGACGGCTTGGGATAATTGATGGTATTGGTTTCAATCCACTGTTCCACCAGATGCTTGGGGAAAAGCCATTTGCCCGTGATTTTTGTGGCAGGCAGTCCTTTTTCGGAAATCAGCGAATAGACCATCTTTTCGTTTATGTCTAAAAAATTTGCAACTTCTTTAGTGGAAAAGAGTTTTTTCATGGTGTTGCCTCAGCCCGGAACTTCAATTTTGAATCAGGCAGATCTTAATAAAACTACGCAGGAAAGACAGGAAAAAGCGAAAAATTTTCCTGTGTTCATTGTTTTCGTGCTTTCATATTTCGGAATTTGTGTTTTATTCGCCGATAAAACTAATTGATCTGATTGAAATAATGAAAGGAATTATATCACAGTATATTAAAAAGTAAATAGAAACTTTTTACGATTTGTACGGCAGGGATGTCTATACTTACCACCGGCATAATCTGCGCTTCTGTAGAACGGCTTTGCAAGCCGTTTTGTCGGCAGAACGGTTTGCAGAACCGTTTTGCCGAGACGGAGTATAACGGCCCCGGCTGAAAACAGATAAACCCGTTTTACTGAGATTCTTCGCTTCGGCTAAGAATGACAGTTGTTTCTTTGCGCCCGGGGCGTCTTTGCGAGAGACAAAACCGTCTCTGTCAACCGAAGAATTTTACAGCATTCTGAAACAGGGATATGCCGACGGTGAAACCGGCATCCGGAGGCTTTCCGCAGCGTTTTGCTTTTTCCCGGATGCGCGTCCAGTCAGGATGATTGCTCGGATGATTGAAAGCTTCGGGATGGGGCATCAGCCCGAAAACCCGCCCGGTTTCATCGCATATTCCGGCAATGTCGCCGACAGAACCATTCGGATTAAAAGGAAATTTGCCCTCAGCAAGCCCGCCGTCGGGCATGGCGTAATACAACGCCGCCTGCTGCTGATCTTTCAGCCGGCTGATAACAGCGTCATCAGCATAAAATTTTCCTTCCCCGTGTCTGACCGGCAGTTCCATTTGTTCAAAGCCTTTTGTGAAAACGCAGGGAGACGCGGGATTGACTTTGAGATTTACCCAGTCATCTCTGAAATTGCCGCAGTCGTTGAATGTCAGCGCGACAGAACGGCTTTTGCAGTCACGGTCAAATCCGGGCAGAAGCCCCAGATTGACAAGGGTTTGAAATCCGTTGCAGATGCCGAGAACAAGATTTCCTTTGGCGATAAATTCGAGCATCTTATCTCCGATATTGGTTTTCAGACGAACCGCCTGAATCACGCCCGCGCCGTGGTCGTCTCCCCAACTGAAGCCGCCCACAAAGGTCATAATCTGAAAATCTTCAAGGCGCACGGTGCCGTCAATCAGGGAATTGATATGCACGCGCAGGGCTTTTGCTCCCGCGAGTTCAAAAGCATAAGCGGTTTCATTGTCGCAGTTCAAGCCGTATCCGGTTAAAACAAGAGCAGTTATCTCAGTCATTTTTTTCTCCGTCACAAATGGGGTTCTCGCAAAGACCGCAAAGATCGCAAAGAATTATTTTATAAGAAAAATTCTTCTTTGCGCCCTTGGCGCCTTTGCGAGAAACTATCAATCCCGTCCCTTCCGCTCCCTGTCAAAATCCCGCTTTTCATCTCGCTCTCGGATGCTTTCCCGTTTATCATAGCTATGCTTGCCTTTGACCAAAGCGATTGATATTTTTGCCTTTCCGTTTATGAAATACAGCTTTAACGGAACAAGGGAAAAACCCTTTTCATTGACTTTGCCGAGTAGTTTTTTTATCTCGTGGTTATGCAACAGCAGCTTTCTCGGTCTCAAAGCTTCGTGGTTGTCGTAATGTGCAAATGGATAGGGACCGATGTGCATCTGATAAACAAATACCTCGCCGTTCTTGATCTTTGCGTAGGCGTCTTTCAGGTGCGCCCGTCCGATACGGAGCGATTTGACTTCCGTACCTTGCAGCACAAGCCCCGCCTCATATTCGGAGATGATAAAGTAATCGTGTCTGGCTTTTCTGTTTTCGCTGACAATTTTTTTATGCTGTTCTTCCATTGGATGTTCCTCCTTACCAAATTACGTTGGAGTAAAAATTTTGAATAATCTGATCGCTGGTTATGATCGGCAGTTTTTTCATTTTTGCAGTTGCAACAAGGGTTCTGTCTGCCGGATCGCGGTGTTCCCATTGCAATGAAATGTTTTCCATCCAAATATCTTCATCTACAGGTATAATTTTAATAATATTCAAACTCTTGAGATGGTGAACATATTCTCTGATGCCTATCCCTATATCAAGTTTCTTTTTCTTTATTTTTATTCCTATTTCCCATATAGAAATAGATGAAACAAAAGCGCCGTGTTCATAAATCATATCACAGGCATTGGCTGCCGCGTCAGATAATTTTTCAGGGTCTAGCGTCCACCACAACAGGGCACAGGTGTCAAGAAGAAACATTTTTACACTTCTCCCCATTCGTCTGTTTCCGGTTTTAATATATCGTCGTAATATCTTATTCGCCCGCGTAGATATTTGAACACATCCTCGACTTTACGTTTTTCGGGTTTAAAAGGAATTATCTTTAAAATAGGAATACTATTGCTGGTTACAACAATGTCTTCTCCGGTCTGTTTAATATGCTGAAAATATTTCATCAGATTTTTTTCAAGGGTTTTATCAGATATGGTAAGCATTGTTGTATTCCTTTCAACATGTTAATCGGAAATAAAAAAAAGGTTCTCGCAAAGGCGCAAAGTTCGCAAAGAAATATAATAGACCTATTTCAAAAGTCAATTTTTATCCAATAAAATCAAGGATGAAATCTCAATTTTGTAAGAGGTCTAATAAAGATTATCGGAAATAAGCGGCTGAACTGCCCGCAAAGACGCAGGAAACTGAATGCCGGCGGATGCGGTATTTTCTTCTTTGCGCCCTTTGCGTGCTTTGCGAGAACCTTTTTTATTTCCGATAAAATCTGTTATGTTAAGCCCGCTTAACCGACTCTCAGCATTGCCAATGCTTCTGAAATTGCCCTGCCTTTTTCATGAACAAGATCAAGAAGCTGTTCGGGAGTTCGGGTATCTGTCACGGATTTTTTATTGGGATTGACCGCTTTCAGATCATAAACCGCATCTTCAATTTCTTTTGCCTTGTTTAAAAGTTCTTTCGCCTCTTTGGTCAGTTCTTTGAATAGTGTTTCAGCTTCAGCAATCGCTTCTTCATCAGAGGGTTTTATTTTTTTCAGTTCGCCCAGTCTGTCTTTCCACTGGTTTGCTTCCTGTTGTTTGTGATTTGCCTTGTCTTTGAAAGGACGAGATTCATTTAAGGCATTTCGTTGCCGCTGTTTCATATTCACTGTCCAACTGTGATCGCTGTCGGACCGTTTCGGAAGCAGGGCAAAAAAATCCTCAAAATGTTTCAGCGTCAGCGGCGTCTTTTTCCCGACTTTTATATCGCTTAAATCATAATACCATATTTTCTTTGTCTGTTCACCTTTTTTAAAAAAAACCAGATTGGTTTTGACGCCCGCGCCGGCAGCGGTGAACACGCCGCCCGGCAGACTCACAATGCAGAACACATCGCATTCATTCAACAGTTTCCGTTTGGTTTTGACAAAAGCATCTTCGTTGGTTCTGAAAAGAAGCCCCTCGTCAACCACAATTCCGCAGCGACCGCCGTCTTTGAGGCTTTTGAGAACATGCTGAAGAAAAAGAACCTGCGTGGAGCCGGTTTTGTAATCAAAATCCGTCTGAGCGTCTTTTCCTTCTTTTCCGCCAAAAGGCGGATTGGTGAGAATGACATCAAACTGATGCGGACTCCCTTCAAACAGACCGCCGTAAGTTTCATCACCTGTGAGCGTGTTTCCGTGCCAGAGATTGGGTTTGTCCAAGCCGTGCAGAATCAGATTTGCCAAGGCTATGGGATAAATGAGATTTTCTTTTTCACGCCCCCAGAAGGTCTGATTTTTGAGCGTGTCTATCTGTCCGGGGGTCATATTTTCGCCGAGTCTGTTTCTGATATATTCAAATGTCTGGGCAAGAAATCCGCCGGTTCCGCACCCGGGATCATAAACGCTTTCATCAATGTTCGGAGCGATGACCTGAACCATGACCCGGATAATTTCACGGGGCGTAAAGAACTGCCCGCCGTCATTTCCTTTTTCTCCCATTTTCAGGAGCAAGCCTTCATAAACCTGCGAGAGCGTGAAAACATGGGTATCGGCAACGCTGTCCGCCGTGATTTCGTGAACTTTGTCAGCAACATCGAGAAAATTCCGTTCCGTATCAATGCGGATACGCTCCACGCTGGTCATGATTTCGCTGATGACTTTCTGGCGGGGCGTGGCATTCGGCAAATTTCTGAGATTTTTCAGATAGGGCAGCAAGCCGCTCATGTTGCCCTTGGCGTCTGCATAGCCGTTGACAAAATTGAAAAACGCTCCGCTTGCCCCTTCTTTAAGTTCTTTGTATTTCTCACCTTCGGGCGAAGCCCAGTCCTGCCAGCGATACGGCGGCTCAATCGAGGGCGTGAAGGACATGCCGACCGCTTCATATTCTTCCTGTTCTTTCTGTTCTCTTTCATCGAGAATGCGGAGAAATAAAATCCAAGTGAGTTCAGGCACATATTGAAGCGCGCCCGCGCAGTTGCCCCGGCGCATGATGTCGCAGATGCTTTTGATGACCTGATCCACGGATTGTTGAGTGGCGAGTTTTTTTCCGTTTTTCTTATTGCCGTTCTTTTTTGAAATCATAAACTGTTTTCCAATTCCAGAGCAATAATTACTTTTCTTGATACTTCCATGTCTGACACTGTATCCATTTTTCAGCATCTTCGGACTTGTCAGGATTTTTTTTCAGTTTTTCAATCCAGTCATTTTCAAATGATTCGATTTCTCTCTGTTTCAGCCATTGCGTCAGTGCTTCCGTGATGATATCGGAGTAAGACAGTTTGCTTACTGATGCGGCATCATCCAATTTTTCAAGAATCTTTTCATCAAAACAGACTTGTATGTTTTTCATAATTGTCCTTATACCAATTCGCTTTCAAAGATCGGTCTTTCAGACCGTACAGCGATTTTTCAAATCGCTGAAACCGCTTGAAAAGCGGTTTTACTGAAAACACCGTTTCTGATAACGAATTGGTATTAATTACATATTATCCGAACTGTGATTCGTCTGATTTTTCTGATTGCTCTGATTTGTCCGGATAATCAGACGAATCATAATAATCAGACGAATCAGAGTTCAGACGATTTACAGTTCTCCGTCAAATGCCCGCCGCAAAACAGCAGCAGGCAGAGCCTTGACAGCTTCAAGCTGTTCTTCTGCGGCTTTGCGGGCTTTTTCAACTGCCGCCATTCGCCCGTTCAACAGTCGCAGGCGGGACACCTGCACCGCCTGTCAGAATCAATGCGGTCACGTACTACCGTTTTTTAAACAGTCATAAGATATTTTTCAATATTCTCTATCTTTTCAATGAGTTCTTCAATAGGCTTAAACGCCTGAATATCTTTTTTTAATTCTTCTAACTGATATTCAATATCCAATTTAGCCTTTTCTTCAAGATAGGAATGTTTAAACTCAGCAACAGAAAGCTGTTTCTGAAAGTATTCTTCTGCAATATTCATTTTTTTAACCTTTCAATAGGTTACGAATTAATATAGCTTTCTCAATCTCTCTTGCAGGGGTTTTCTCTTCTTTTTTTACAAAACCGTGTGTAAATATAATCTGCCGGTTTGATTCATAGAAATAGAAGCCCCTTGAAATTCTGTTTTCAAAACTTACCCGAAGTTCAAATATACCGTCTCTGAGATGTCTGGATAAATTTTCTTTAGGTTGTATTCCGTTATTTTTCAGTTCAATCAATTTATCAATATATGCAAACATTTTAGCTCGCTCTTTGAGCGATAAACTATCCAGAAATTCTATCATTGGAACATTGTTGTTGATTTTTGCAAAGTCATAAGTAAAACTCATTTTAGCTACAGTTCTCCGTCAAATGCCCGCCGCAAAATAGCCGCAGGCAGAGCCTTTATCGCTTCAAGCTGTTCTTCGGCGGCTTTGCGGGCTTTTTCAACTGCCGCCAATTGCTCTTGAAGAATAGCGGCTATGCGCTTTTG
>JAIFKL010000246.1 GCA_020049595.1 Desulfobacteraceae bacterium | reverse complement strand
GCAAATCTCCCGCAAAGACCGCAAAGCAGAAGAAAACTGTAGAACGGACAATATTTCTCTTTATTCCTTTGCGTCCTCTGCGCTCTTTGCGAGAACCTTTTTTTATTTCCGAAAATATCTGATTTCCTGAAGATGCGAATCTGAAATATAGGGGTAAGCCCCCGTGCTTACCCTTTCTCTTTCAGTCGGCAGCATCAGAATTGCTGTCAGATAAAGAATAATCTTGATTCTCGGATGATAACGGAGTAAAAAAACGGCTTGGGTTGAAGCATATTGTCTGATATAAAGATTTCTCCCTGCGGTCGAAATGACAAAATCATCAATGTCCGAAATGACAAAATTATTAACGATTTCAAAGGAATTTAAAACCATGCTTCTTGTGATTGATGTCGGAAATACAAATATAGTAATGGGAGTTTACGAAGGGGAACGGCTGGTAAAAGACTGGCGGATACGCACGGAAAAAAATACGACGGCAGATGAATTCAATTTTCTTGCAACAGGTCTTCTCAGCGGCAGCGGCGCCACCCGTGAAAATATCGCCAAAACTATCATTTCCTGCGTGGTCCCGCCCATGATGACCATTCTGGATTCTTTCTGCCGCAAATATCTCGGTCATGCGCCCTACTGGGTGGACGCCAAAACATCCGCGGGAATGCCCATTCTTTACAGCAATCCCGCAGAAGTCGGCGCGGACAGAATCGTCAATGCGGTGGCTGCGTTTCACAAGCATAACACCGCGCTGATTGTCATAGATTTCGGCACTGCCACCACTTTTGACGCGATTTCCGAAAAAGGGGAATATCTCGGCGGCGCGATCAGTCCGGGCATTATGATTGCATCCGAAGCCCTGTTTCAGAATGCCTCGAAACTCCCCAGAGTGGAAATTTTTTCCAAGCCTGAAAAAGTCATCGGAAAAGACACGGGCGCGAGCATCAAATCCGGGATTATTTACGGATATGCCGGGCTTGTGGACGGCATTGTGCGTCGGATGTCCGCGGAGATGAACGCTTCTCCCAAGATTATCGCCACCGGGGGGCTTGCGCCGCTTATGGCAAATGTGTCCGAGACCATTGAAGCGGTGGATTCCACGCTCACGCTGGAGGGCTTGCGGCTTATCTATGAGAAAAGTATGAAGTGAGCAAACATCAACCACGAAAGCGCGAAAGAAACGAAAAGCACGAAAAAAAACGAAAGTCATGAAAATTTTTTCGTGTTTTTCGTACCTGATTTTAATAAGATGGTCGTGCTTTCGTGGCGAAATTCGTGTCCATTCGTGGCTAACATAATAAGATGATATGATTAAATCATTTTCCTGTCGTGATACCGAAAAACTGTTCAATGATGTCAGGGTACGTCGTTTTCAGTCTTTTGAAAAACAGGCAAGAAGGCGTCTGATGGTTTTACATGCCGCTCCGAGTCTGGAATCTCTTATGCTGAATCCGGGAAACAGATTTCATGCGCTGGGCGGAGACAGGAAAGGACAGTACGCCGTCAGTATCAACAGACAATGGCGTGTATGTTTTGAATGGCATGACGGAAATGCTTATCATGTTGAAATAACAGATTATCATTAAGGCGAAAATATGAATGACAAACTTCTTGACCCTGTTGCCCCGGGTGAAATTTTATGTGATGATTTTATGAAACCGATGGGAATCAATATCAATCAGCTTGCCCGTGATATTGCTGTTACTTCCGACAGAATAAGCGATATAGTGAACGGTAAACAGGGAATAACAGCCGATATCGCTCTCCGACTGGAACGGTATTTCGGCGTCGAAGCTCGGTTCTGGCTGAATCTTCAGTCCGAGTATGATTTACGGATAATGAAGCGTAAAATCGGTACAGATATTGAACGGCGAATTATTCCGATTCAAAGAATCCCGATGGAAGTTCCCTCTCCGTCCGGGAATTTCAGGAGGGATTTATAAAATCCCCCCTGCTCCTTAAAAAAAGAAGATAAAAAAATCCTGTTTTAATCAGTTGTTTCTATATGGGATTCATGTTTCTTTCAGGTATCCGACAAAGCCGCGGATGCTGTTATGAAAAAAAGTGGTTTCCCGCTGCCGGACTCCGGCGTCCATCTGATCCCATCGGGCAAGGAGCGGGTCTTTCTGCAAAAGCGTTTTCATGCAGTTTGCCAGCATCTCTGCTTCCGTGTCCGCGGTCCGCATCTGCTCCCGAATGATGTCCGCCCATTCAAAAAGCTGGCGTTTATGCGCTTTGAGGAGTTCCGGCGTCTTTTTTGTCACGCCGAAATGACCGTAGCAGAAGAGCTTGTGCGGCACTTGCAGCAGAGTTTCAACGCTCTGAACGCCGGTTTCCAGAAAAAAGCGGGGCGGCGTCGCGGGTCTCAGGTAACAAGAGCCGTCAGGAAATTCGGTGAAAACGCCCCCGGCTTCGCCGCCGAAAAGATAATCCCCGAACAGATAACTGACATGATGAACCGCATGTCCGGGGGTCAGAAAAGGTGTGATGCCGAAATCCCGGAATTGCGCCGCATCGCACAGCAGGGACTCGCGCACCGGCTGAATGGGGCCGTAGGCTTGGGCTATCGCGCCGAGTGTTTTCAGGCTGCCTTCCCAGAGCCGGGACGGGTCTTTCAGATGCGGAAAAGCGGAATTGTGGCAAACGATGGGCGTATCGGGAAAGCGTGAAGAAAGATCGCCGATGCCGCCCGCGTGGTCAATGTGAATGTGCGTCAGCAGCACGGCGTCCAATGATGTTACATCCAGTGTTTCCAATGCGTTCAACAGCACGGGAATTGTCGAGGCGGGTCCAACGTCCACCAGAAAATTTTTCTCTCCCTTATACAGCCACGAAGCAATAAACGGTTTAAATCCCGGCAGATTCTGATCCAATGGAATCAGATAAAGATTTTTGGTAATTTCGATGATATTCATTTTTATTCCTTTTCCGTTTCTCTGTCTGTTATTCTGAGTATCTATTTAACAGATAGTTATCATATAATAAAAATATCTGTCAATTTTATTGTGATCCGGTCAGCAGTTCTGATTTTGCTGTCCGAAAGATTTGACAACTTCACGCCGTATGCAACTTTTTTACCGCAAAGTCCGCAAAGGTTACGCAAAGAGCGCAAAGACTTATCTTTGCGAACCTTGCGGAATCTTTGCGCCCTTTGCGGTTCGGAAAAAGTTGCACATCAGGTAACTTCTGAAAAGTTGTCAAATCTTCACGGATCAGAATTGCTGTTTTATTAAGGTTTTTATTGACATCAGGAAAAAATCATGTTTATATTAATAATTTATCAGCTTTTACGATAGAGTTTCTGTTCGAGGTCTGAGGCGGGTTACAGTTTGTCAAAAATTTTATATTCAAAGCAAAGGAGAGCAACAAATGAAAAGAGAAAACGATCTGAAAACATTTTTTATTCTGCTTGCGGCACTCGGCATGGTGTTCATGACCGCAGCAAATGCCGTAGCAGATGAAACATGGTTGGGCAAGACAGTGGTAAGTTACAGCGATGTGGGGCGATATTCCTCGCTTGCGGCAGACAAATCCGGCGCGCTTCATATTGTTTACTTTGACGGGCAAAACGGGGACCTCAAACATGCCTCAAGCAGCATTGATTCGGCATCCCGTTCATGGGCTACGGAAACCATAGACAGTTTCGGCATTGTGGGCAATTACGCTTCCATGACAATGGATGCCAAAGGCAGTCTGCATGTCAGCTATTATGCTGTCGAAAAAGAAGGCGTTTATCCTGAAAAAGGCGCGCTCAAATATGCCACAAACGCCGGAGGTACATGGGTAACCGAGACTGTTGACAGCGGCGGCGATATGGTCGGCAGATATACTTCCGTTACAACCGACAAAGCGGGTAAAGTTCATATTACCTATAATGTCACCACGTATGATGAAAAAATGCGCGCCGAAGAATGTCTCAAATATGCGACGGACGCATCCGGCTCATGGGTGATAAAAACCGTTGAAAAAGCAGAAAGTATTGTTCTTGATGATGACACATATATTTCTTCGCCGTTTCCGTTTGTATCTTCGGTTGAAATGAACAGCGCAGGCAATATCAATATTGCATATTATACATATAATTATGATATAAATTCAAAAGGTTATATCGGAAATCTCAAGTATGCGACCAATGCCGCCGGCTCATGGGTGATAACAGTTGTGGACAAAGAGCAAGAAGTGGGGCAGTATTATTCCCAGCCCGGAAAGCCGGCAATAGCCATAGACGCTTTGGACAAGGTTCACATCAGCTATTACAGCCCTGATTTTAATACGACTTACTATCACTCCGAAGGAGACCTCAAATATGCCACAAATGTTTCCGGCGTGTGGACAAGCGAAACTGTTGACGAATACGATGATGCGGGCATGTATTCCGCCATCGCAGCAGATTCATCCGGAAATGTGGGTATCAGCTATTATGCCAGCAAATGGAATGCGACCTATTACCGCAGCGAAGGTTCTCTGAATTACGCGACCAATGCCTCCGGCGAATGGATCAGCGAAGCGGTTGATAATCAGAATGATACCGGCATGTATTCTTCGCTTGTCATAGACGACGCCGGCTATATCCATATCAGCTATTATGAACAGACAGACGGAAATCTCAAATATATCACAAACAGAATTTCTTTGGAAAGCGGATATATGGCTTCCTCTGATTTGTGGATAAACGCTGTCATCAAGACCGAAGAAAAAGGAGATATTGAAGCGGTCTGGAAACAGGGCGGCAAAGAATCCACAGCCGCAGGCGATACGGTGATATGGGGATATTTCTACGCCAGCCCGGATGATGTGACCTGGGGTTCTGCCGACAACCCGGATTTGTTTGTCAAAATATGGTTTGATCACGGCGGCAGATTGGATGTGAATTTCTTCCACGTTTCGGTGCCGGATATAGAAGTTTACTCGGACTACAAATATGACGGCACAGTAAACGAGCAGAACACGGCAACGACATCTGACAGATATGTGAAGCATTATTACGAAAACGGCGAAAGCTTTGTGGAGGTCAACAAAGAAGACGGCGTTTCTCCTCCGGGGTATGAGCAGAAAAACAAGCCTTCGGGATATAACACGGTGAACGGTCTTAAAATCGGCGCTGTCATCAATATTGAAGACTGGCCCCGGGAGCCGCTGGACGCCACATGGTATTTCGGCGGAATTGAAAACACGAAGCGCGGGGATACGGTGGTCTGGGGCTATTTTTATGCGGATCCCCATGCGGTAGCCTGGGGCAGCGTGAACAATCCCGATCTTTATGTCAAGATATGGTTTGACGTGAGCGGCAGGATAGATGTGAATTATTTCCATGTCTCTGTTCCGACCATAGAGGTCTATTCGGATTATCCGGGCGACGGCCGCTATGACAAAACCGGAATCACGCTTATGACGGACAGATACACCCGGCACGAGTTTCAGAAGAAAATGTAAAACGGGTTTGAAACCCGTTCTACCAGAAAAAGCAGTAACCACGAAAGCACGAAAGAAAAGCAAAGACACGAAAGAAAGTAGGGGCAGCCCCCTGTGGCTGCCCTTTTCTTCTCTCGCAGAGAACGCAAAGCAACGCAAAGAAAAATAAAACCGGAATCTTTCAAGCCGATAATTTATTATAACCTTTGCGTTATCTTTTTTTCCTTTGCGCTCTCTGCGCCTTTGCGAGAAACTTTTTTTCCGACAAGCTTTTTTTGTATTTCCAGTAAACAAATCCTTTCTTATAAACCGTCTGTATTATCTTTGTCTTTTTAAAGCAAATCCGAAAACCGCTTTTCATTAAAAAAATCTTGATAATCTTACAATTTTCGAGTATTCTTTACCTTTTAGAATTGTTGTAATCGGTTATGGAAACTATGCGAATTAAATGGATATTTTTTATTATATGGCTGGGACTGGCGATGACAGCCTTCCCTGCAATCTCTATTTTTGCCCGGGGCGCGGCGGATATGAAAAAGCCTCCTCTAAAGCCTCATCTCTCTTTGGATGTGAGAAATAAATCGCTGCCGGAGGTGCTGGAAAAAATTGCAACTGAGTCCGGTTATGAGATTACGCTTTACGGAGAACTCGTAGATTTTTCTGTCAGCTTGAAAATAAAAGAAGCAAGGCTTGAAGAACTGTTCAGAAGAATTTTCAGGAAAATAAATTATACGGTTCTCTGGAACGAGAAAGAGAAAAAAATCACATTGTCTCTTTATGATGACAAGGGCATTATGGCTTCACCGCCTCCGGGCGCGGAGAAGCAGGACGACAAATCAGGCACCAACAAGAGTGCAAAAGACCTTTTCGGGAAAAAATCTCCGAATCCCGGTCCGAATCCCAAAGGCAGTCCCAAAGTATCTGTTTTCGGGAGAAAAAATTCGGATAAGGAAGGAAAACCCGGCATATCCATCAGCGGAAAAGACACGCGCTTTGTCCAGACCACCAGTACGATGAAGTAGATGTTAAGCTGTCTTATTTATAGGTAAATATGAAAAATAAAACCAAAATAGAGGATATTGTTTTTGAAGAAAGAGATGTCCAGATTTTCAACATACCTGACATTAAAACCAGACTTTCTACTCTTCAGAACTACTTCTTCCCCCGTCTGGAGGTTTTACTCCGAGACTCTCTTGATCTGGTGCAGAAAGTTTACAATGTGAATCCATATCAACGAATGGCTTTTGTATATTGTCCGAGCCATAGAAAAAATGCAAAAGAAAATATGGATTGGGGAATGGTTCATATAGGAATATCTGCAAAAAGAGGCAAAGAACCTCTTAAAATTATCAAGACGAATGGAAAGCCTTTTATTTTTCACCCGACTTACCTGACTTACAAAGTATTACCGGAAGGGAGTATTCA